>NZ_MRUJ01000001.1:0-40246 GCF_002099325.1 Frankia sp. KB5
CCCAGAACCTGGACGCCTCGGAAGTGGTCGTGCTGCCCGTGAGCATCGAGATCCGTGACACGACGTGCCGCCCCGCGAGCGGAACAACATAACTCATGCTGATTTTCGCATCACTGACACCCGAGGCAGCTATCAAGGGAAACCTTACGACGCCATTACATCGGCGCGGTTGATCGTCCTTGCTACCCGGCCGTAGCCATACGTTCACCTGTCACGGATTCCCACTGTGCCATGGGTGGGCATCCGTGGCCTCGATACCTGCGCGCTCGTCAACGTCCGACGACCCGCCGCAGCACGGCCTCGGCCGGGGGCCGACGTCGCGACGGATGGTCGCGACGGACAAGTGTGGCGGGTTGGGCGCGGTCTGGAGACCGTCAACCGTGCCTAGTACTCCAGTGACAGTGGCCGATGTGTGGTCTCTGTGTGGGGTGGCGGCGTGGCGTCCGAACGGGGGTGGCCACCCTGTGATCCTCCGTAGTTTGTGAGAACCAACAAAGAATCCGCGGTGGCCGCGGCGCGGAGTGTATCCGGGTCGGACGTGGCGGTGTGGGAGGCCGGTTTGGACCGAGGACCGGGATCGGTGCGCCGCGGCGGGGGTGCCCCGACGGCGGGGTTCGCGACGAAACCACTGCTGGCCCTGGACATGATCCGCCGGTTCTGGCTGGCTCATCGGGAGCTGGGCTGGGTCGCCGGTGACGAGGTGTACGGCGCGAACGCCGAGCTGCGGGACTGGTTGGAGGAGCAGATGATTCCGTTCAGTTCCAACGAAATCCGGCACGTCCTCGCCCTGTTCGGACAGACTGCTATCCCAGCAGCGATGATCACATGGTGGTCGGACTGGCGTCGTCGCCACCAGGCACGCGCCCGCCTCTACCACTTCCAAACCCGGATCCGAGCCAACCAGTCGGCCGTCGCCCGTGCCGCGACCACGTAAGGATCACTGTCACTGGAGTACGAGATGCCTGGCATGCCGAGGAGTTCCTCGCCCGCCGCCGCGCCGTCACCGACACCGACCTTCCGCTGCTAGATCGAGTCGCCGCGACGCTGATCCTGCTCTACTCCTACGCCTTGTCCGGTGGCCCCTGACAACCCCCGTGTCACAGCGTCGCTCCTGACAACAAGGAGCCCCTCGGCGTGACGCACCGTGACAGCTAACCCAAGAAGCGCTCGACTACAGACCACCCGATCAACGGTCGCTGCCAGTGTGGTCCCCCACGGACAGCCTCAACCCGGCGATGATCTGCGCCAGGTCGTCGAGGGACGCCACCGCGCACCGCGCCATCGGGCTGGCGGAGCGCTGCGAGTGGCTCCGGGGCATCCGGCCACGGAGCCTCTGGGAAAACCTGTTGGCGGATCACGGTGACCACTGCTAGCTTGCCGGAGGCCGTGCGAAAGAACGAGGAGGTGGTACCCGTGAACGCAGTATCGACATGGGTGCTCCCCTCCGGGGTCACGGTCGGGCGATAGGTCGTCCGGGAGCGCCGTTCACAAGCACTCCCGAAAGGCACGACCATGCGATTCACGTCTGAACAGCGCCTCGACGACGGTGTCCTCGAACGCGCATTCACCCTCGGCGAGATCCCCGGCATCCTGTGGACTCCCGCATCCGCATCCGCACCGGCCCCGCTGATCCTGCTCGGTCACCCCGGCGGACTGCACAAGATGTACCCCCGACTGGTGGCCCGGGCCCGGCGCTCCGCGGCGGACGGCTTCGCCGCGGCCACCATCGAGCTCCCCGGAAGCGGTGACCGGCCCCGTTCCGCCACCGCTGAGCAGGCCCGCGTCGACCTGCACCGGGCGCTGAAGGCCGGCGAGCCGGTCGACGAGGAGATCGTGGACCGGCTCGTCCTCCCGCTGGTCGAAAAGGCGGTCCCGGAATGGCAGGCCGCCCTGGACGCCTTCCTTTCGCTGCCCGAGATCGGCGGCCCGGTCGGGTACTCGGGGGGAGTGATCGCCATCGGGATCCGGCTGGCGGTGGTCGAGCCGCGCATCTCGGCCGCCGTTCTGTTCGCCGGGAGTTTCGTGCCCCACACCATGTTCGAGGAGGCCCGCCAGGTCACCATTCCGCTGCACGTCCTGCTGCAGTGGGACGACGAAGGAAACGACCGGCAGCTGGCCCTGGACCTGTTCGACGCCTTCGGCTCCAAGGAGAAGACGCTGCACGCCAATCTGGGCGGGCACACCGGCGTCCCGCAGTTCGCGGGGGACGCTGCGGCCCGGTTCTTCACCCGGCACCTGACGTGAGGCCCGGCCGTCCGGCCGGCAACAGACGATAGGAGCTGTCGGCCAGGATGCCGCTCATCGAGGACAGGTCCCGGCCCTCCTCGATGAGCGGTGGCCAGCAGATGCACGACCGCGCGGATATGCCCAACCTGCGTTGATCCCGAGCTACTCCCGGCGCCGCGGGCCGGACAGCACCTCGGTGGCCTGGTGCACGGCGGCCAGGCCCGGCTTGACGTAGCGCTGCACGCTGCGCAGCGACTTGTGCCCGGCCTTGTCCATGATCAAGTTGGCGGAGATGTTGGCGTCCCCGAGGTGGGTCGCTGAATCCTCGATGTTGAGGTGGAATTGCCAGCCGTGGACAGCGAGCGGCTGACCGACCGTATTTCGATCGGTGTGCTCGCCAGAATCGTTCCCCGGGATCTCGTCGATGAAGCGCTGGTGGAGACGAAACGGCAGGAACGGCGTACCAGGCTGCTGCCAGCCCGGGTCATGGTGTACTTCACGATTCGGGGTGGTCGGGGTGGTCCTCGATGAGTGGGTGGGGCCGGCCCTTCTGCCGTCACTGGACGTGCCGACCATCCTTGCGCGTCAGCTCGCCGAGCGGCTCGCCCCGGGCAACCGCCCGCGGCGCACCGCCGCTGYGTACCCCGGCCCCACCATCGACGCCGAAGGCGAGGACAACCCACTGCCGAACCCGTTCGCACTGGTCCTGGATCCATCGCGCACGGACGGTATTCGCATCCCGACCTTCGTCGGGAAGGCCCACGGCGACCTGCACATCGAGAACATCCTGATCCCGTCCTCACTGCGCAACGTCGACACGACGTATCAGCTGATCGACCTGTCGCGGTACGCGGCCGACGCCGTGCTCACCCGGGATCCCGTCCATCTGGTCCTGCACATCCTTGCCCGGAGACTGTCGGAGCTGTCCGCGGCGCAACGCACCGCCGTCATCGATCTGCTGCTCGACCCGGAGCAGGACGGAGACCTCGTGCCGCGGTGGCTGTTCCTGCTCATCGACCGGGTCCGATCGGCGGCGAAGGACTGGGCACGCCGGGCCGGTCTGGTCGACCTGTGGCGCGACCAGATCCCGCTGTCCCTGCTGGCCGTCGCCCTGACCTGCCTCGGACGGACATCCACCCGGCCGGGGACCGACGCAACCCGRGCGAGCGGCCCTGGACGCGGATGACCCGACCGGGTCCGCGTGCAGACTCGTCACCGTCCTGGTCGAGGCCTGTGCCGTGCCGGCCGCATTCGATCAGGCCTCCTCGGCCCACCTCGACCTGTCCAACCTGGCCGAGGCCGATGCCCGCAAGACGCTCCTGCGGCGGCTGGCTGGGCGCTGAGAGAAGGATTGACGTTTCCGGCCTGCACTGACTCCGGCGACCGACCCAGGGTGGCCGCCGCGGACAACGGAAAGGACAACGGAAAGTTGTGGAGGGTTGAGCACGGTCCGACGGCGTCAAACCATGCTCAACCCTCCACATTTCGCCGGCCCGCCGGAGCGACTGCTCCGGATTCGGGGTCGGGGTCAGCCGGGCCCGCCACGGACATCACCACCAGCAGCTGGTCCAGGGCGACGAGGTCGCCGGGCCGGACGAGTACTTCCTTGACGATCCCGGCGCCCGTCGCCGAGACGGTGTGCTCCATCTTCATGGCCTCGACGACGGCCAGCGACTGCCCGTCCGCCACGGTCATCCCCGGTTCGACCAACACCGCGGTCACCGTGCCCGGCATGGGGCTACGCGCCTGCCCGCCGGGCACCGGCCCGGCCCCGGTGCCCGCCACCGGAATCACCTCGGCCAGGCCCCACGCCCCACCGTCGCGGCCAAGCCAGAGGATCCCGTCGGCGGGCTCCCACGCGTAGGCCCACCGGGTGGTGACCGCACCGATCGTGACGAGCAGCTCGTCGCCRAGCTGACTGACCGATGCGGCGACCGGCGGCCCGTCGGCGATCCGGACCCGGGCCGCGTCGGGGGTGCCGCGCGCCGCGACCCGCAGCGTTGACACCGTCCGCTCCCCGCGTCCCGGCTCCACCCCATCCCCGTGGCCGTTACCATCCCCGTGGATGTTCCCATCCCCGTGGATGTTCCCGGCCCCGCCCTCAACCCCGGCCCCGATCTCGGGTGGCGCGCTGCCACCAGGTTCGGCGCCGTCGGGGCCGCCGGACGGTACTGCCCCACCGGGCAGGGCGACCTCCCAGGTCAGCCACGCGGGCTCACCGGGCCGCCATCCGGAGGGGATGTCCCACGGGTCGACCACCGGACCGGCCGGTTGCAACGTCAGCAGCCTGGCCAGGGCGTATCCGAGGAACGCCTCGCCGGGCAGATCGTCCTGGGTGAGGGCGGCGAGATCACGTTCGACGAGACCGGTGTCGAGCCGCCCGGCGACGACGTCCGGATGGGCGAGCAGCGAGCGCAGGAAGCCGATGTTGGTCGTCACCCCGAGCAGGACCGTGCCGGCGAGCGCGGTGTCGAGGCGGGCGATCGCGGCGGCGCGGTCCGCGCCCCAGGCGATCACCTTGGCCAGCATAGGATCATACGTGGTGCTCACGATGTCCCCGGCCCCGATGCCGGCGTCGACGCGGATGGCCGGCCCGGCCGGTTCCCGGAAAGTCAGCACCCTACCGCCGGTCGGCAGGAATCCCCGCCCGGGGTCCTCGGCGTAGATCCGCGCCTCCACCGCGTGCCCGGTTAGGCGGATGTCGGCCTGACCGAAGCGCAACGGCTCCCCGGCCGCGATCCGGATCTGCTCGGCGACCAGGTCCACCCCCGTCACCAGCTCGGTGACCGGATGCTCGACCTGGAGCCGGGTGTTCATCTCCATGAAGTAAAACTCATCCGGCGCGTCGGCGGACAGGATGAACTCGACCGTGCCCGCTCCGACGTAGCCGACGGCGCTGGCGACGGCGACCGCCGCCCCCCCGAGCCGCTCCCTGGTCCGCGCGTCGAGCGCCGGCGCCGGCGCCTCTTCAACAATCTTCTGGTAGCGCCGTTGCAGGCTGCACTCCCGCTCACCCAGGTGGAGCACGCTGCCGTGCTCGTCGGCGAGGATCTGGACCTCGACGTGGCGGGGACGGGTGATGAACCGCTCCACGTACAGGGTGTCGTCCCCGAAGCCGGCGGCGGCCTCCCGGCGGGCCGACGCGATCGCCTCCGGCAGTCGGGCGGGCTCGCGGACGATGCGCATCCCCTTGCCACCACCCCCTGCCGAGGGTTTGAGCAGCACCGGATAGCCGATCTGACCGGCGGCCTCGGCGATCGCGGCATCGCTCATGYCCGGCGCCGACCGGCCCGGCACGACCGGCACCCCCACCTCCGCCACCGTCCGCCGCGCGGTGATCTTGTCGCCCATCACCTGCACCGCGGCAAGCGACGGTCCGATGAAGAGCACTCCGGCCGTCTCACAGGCCTGTACGAAGGCCGCGTTCTCGGCGAGGAAGCCATAACCGGGATGGACGGCCTCCGCCCCGGATACCCTCGCCGCCTCCAGCACGGCCTCGATGCTGAGGTAGCTCTCCTTCKCGGGCGCCGGGCCCAGCCGCACCGCGACATCCGCCTCCCGGACGTGCCGCGCCCCAGCGTCGGCGTCTGAGTAGACGGCGACGGACCGGATACCGAGATCGCGCAGTGTGCGGATCACCCGGACGGCGATTTCACCCCGGTTCGCGACGAGCACCGACGAGAACGTCAGACCCGACGTTCCCGGTGCCCTCGGCGGCACGACGCCCGCCGGCCGGGCCGGCGTGGAATGGCCATCCGGACCGTGGCCGGCACCGCCGCCGTGACCGGCGGAACCGGCGGAACCCGCGATGCCGGGATCGCCGCCTGCGTGATTCGTGGCGGACAGATCAGCCGTGGACACCCTTGATCCTCACGATTGGTTTCCTCACATCGGATGTTTCCGCACGCCAGGATGTCCCCCTCACATCCGGAAGACGCCGTAGCCCACCGGTTCCAGCGGAGCGTTCGCCGCCACCGACAGGCCCAGGCCCAGCACCATACGGGTGTCGGCCGGATCGATGACACCGTCGTCCCACAGCCGAGCGGTCGAATAGTACGGGCTGYCCTGCTCCGCGTACCGATTCAGGATCGGCGCCCGGAAGGCGACCTCGTCGGCCTCGCTCCAGGCGACCCCCGCGGCTTCCATCTGGTCCCGGCGCACGGTCGCCAGCACCGCCGCCGCCTGCTCCCCGCCCATCACCGAGACGCAGGCATTCGGCCACATCCACAGAAAGTGGGGCGAGAATGCCCGGCCGCACATCGAGTAGTTACCCGCGCCGAACGAACCGCCGATCACCACGGTGAACTTCGGCACCCGGGCACAGGCAACCGCGTTAACCATCTTCGCGCCATGCTTCGCGATGCCGCYGGCCTCGTACTCCCGACCCACCATGAAACCGGTGATGTTCTGCAGGAACACCAACGGGATACCGCGCTGATCGCAGAGCTCGATGAAATGGGTGCCCTTCAGCGCCGACTCGCCGAAGAGCACCCCGTTGTTCGCGACGATCCCCACGGGATGGCCATGGAGGCGGGCGGTCCCAGTGACCAGCGTCGTTCCGTACTCCTTCTTGAACTCCGCGAAACGGCTGCCGTCAACGATGCGCGCGATCACCTCTCGCACGTCATAGGGGGTACGCCCGTCCGTCGGTACCGCGGCGTACAGCCCGGCCGGGTCGACCGTCGGTGCCTCGGTCGGCTCCAGTTCCCACGGCCGCGGCCCGCGCGGCGCGAGGCCCGCGACGATGGAGCGCACAATCCGCAGCGCATGGGCGTCGTCCTCGGCCAGGTGGTCGGTCACCCCGGAGGTGCGGGAGTGCAGCAGCCCGCCGCCGAGATCCTCGGCCGACACCACCTCGCCGGTCGCGGCCTTCACGAGCGGYGGACCACCGAGGAAGATCGTCCCCTRATTCCTGACTATCACCGCCTCGTCGGCCATCGCGGGAACGTACGCGCCGCCCGCCGTGCACGAACCGAGCACCGCCGCGATCTGGGAGATTCCCAGCGAGGACATCCGGGCCTGGTTGAAGAAGATCCGCCCGAAATGCTCCCGATCCGGGAAGACCTGGTCCTGCAGCGGAAGAAACGCTCCCCCAGAGTCGACCAGATAGACACAGGGCAGCCGATTCTGTAGCGCCACCTCCTGGGCGCGCAGATGCTTCTTCACGGTCAACGGATAGTAGGTGCCACCCTTGACCGTGGCATCGTTGGCGACTACCATGCATTCCCGACCCGAGATCCGGCCAATGCCGGTGATGATGCCCGCCCCCGGAACCGGATCCTCGTAAAAGCCGTTCGCGGCGAGCGGGGAGAGCTCCAGAAAAGGACTCCCCCGGTCGAGCAGCGTGTCGACCCGGTCGCGGGGCAGGAGTTTGCCGCGAGCCACGTGGCGGGACCGCGCCTGCTCCGACCCGCCGACCGCCGCCACCGCCAACCGCTCCTGGAGATCGGTCACAGCGTGCCAATGCCTCTCGGCATTGCGCCGTCCCTGTTCACCCGCGGCATCGACCCGACTGGTCAGGACCGGCATGGCCGAGGACCGCCGGACCTCGTCGGACCGCCGACCCGCGATGGTTCCGGCGCGTGCTGCGCTCACAGTCACCCCCACGAGTGGACGTCGGGCCCCGAAACAACGCCCCCAAGTTAACGACCGCTAACCTCGTCGTCAAGGCAGACGGCGGCGGGGACCGTCGGGCAGACGGCCGATCCCCGTTGCCGTTGCCGGACCTTCACCCCTTCACCGACATTCACCCCTTCACCGACATTCACCCACGACCGAGACCAAGACCAGGATCCGGCGATCCGAAATACACCGGTTGCTCCCCGGTGGCTAACTTTAGCGATGCCTGACCGGTGGCGTCCGACCGGGACGGTCCGGCCACCCGACGGCACCGCGCAGGGCGCGGCGCCGTCGGGCCGGCGGGACTACCCGGCCCGCTCCCGGCCAGGCGGGCCCGAATCGGGAGTACGGCGCGCAGCCGTCACAGGTACATGCCGTGGCGGGCGTCCGTGGTGGTGGGCCGCGGCAGGCCCCGGCCGTCCCGCAGGGCGAACAGCTCCGCCAGCGTCATGCTCGACCGGACTCCCTCCGCGGAGCCCAGCCAGGACACCGCCTCGGTGTGTGGCAGGGCTCCCACCTCGATCTGGGCAAGACAGCGGCCGGGACGGACAACCGCGGGATGCATGCGCAGCAGATCCTCGTTCGTGGTCAGGGCGACCAACACCTCGCGGCCCTGCCCGACCAGACCATCGGTGAGGTTCAGCAGTCGAGAGAGCTGCTGGCCAGCCGCACCCCGGCCGTCCCCACGGATCAGGTCGTCGCAGTCCTCGATCACCAGCAGCCGCCACCGGTGGGCGGGTGGCTCGCCCATGCGGTCGGTCGCCGCGGCCTGGGCACCATGACTGTCCGCATCCCCGGACCCGGCATCGCCGCTGTCCGCATCCCCGGCCCACGCGATCCCGCCGTCGGTACCCCCGCCGTCGGTACCCCCGCCGTCGGCGCCGCGGGCGTCGGCGCTCTCCCCCTCCGGGTCCCCGTCGTCGTCGAAGCCGATCGCGACCTCCATCAGGTAGGCGGGATCGGCGAACAGCGCCTCGGGATCCAGGACGCAGTCGACCTGGCACCAGGATCGCCATTCGTTCGCCAGGGCCCGCAGCACGGTCGTCTTCCCGGTTCCCGCCGGACCATGCAGGAGGATCAGGCGGCCGACCACGTTGTCCCGGCGAACCGCCATGAGCCGGTCGAGCGGGCCCACGGCGGCCGACGCGTAGTTGGCGCGGATCGAAGCCCACGTCGTGGTGGCCGTCCGGCGGCTGGTCCGGATCGGACCACGTTGACTGGACAGATACCAGAAACCCATGTTGACGGCGTTGTCCGCACCGCTCTCGGCGACGGACGAGCGGAGCACGTCCTCGATCACCACCCGGGCGAGCTGTTCGCTCACCGCGGTGACGGTCACCTCACCACCCCCGCCGCGCCAGCGCACGGCTCGCACTGTCCAGCCCTCGCCGACCGCGAGACGTGAATCGCGGGACTCCTCGACAACCGCGCGCAGGACCCTTGCCCCTGACGGCAGCAGCGTGGCTCCCGGCCGGAGCCGGTCGACCCGGGCACTGCGGGCCCAGGGCTGCTCACCGGTTGTGAAAGGAGCCAGGGCGAGTGCGTCGACGACGTCGTAGGGCGTGTCCGAGTCGTCCAGGCCGACAACGAAAGGGAGCTTCATCCCTCCGCTCAGTGACTCGGAGACCATCCAGGACTTAGGCAGCGACGCCTTCTGATGTGGAACTGACACCTGTCCGATGGTCCCGGACAACTCAGCGCCCGGCCATCCCGTTGCGCGATTTACTCGGGCACATCGCGGGGGCCGTACACCGCCCGCGACCTGTCGCGTGCCTCCATCAGGGCCGATCCGAGGACGTTGCGGCCCGGCCAACCTCCCGGGGAATCTCCCGGCCCCACCAGCGGCGCGCCTACCTTAAGTAATCCATCAGCCACTCCAAGCTTCTTCCTGGGAGGTGGTCAGGATGCTAGGAGGGCTACTCATCCACCGTCGGCGCCGAAAGTCGGCGCAGCCGGAGCCGGACGACCATGCCGGCACCGGGGCCGGTACCGGGGCCGGTACCGCGGCCGGTAAGGGCGACGGTGACGCGAGGAAGCCCGGTGAAACGGGAACCGGTGCCACGGGAACCAGCGCCACGACGAGCGGGGGCGCCCGGCTGGGCCGGGGTCCGTTCGACGCGGTGGACGCGCCCGATGACGGCCGGGCGCGAGCGGATTTCGGAGCTCTCGTGGTGCCGCGGGTGAACGGCACCCGGATCCGGGTCTCGGCCTCCGGGCCGATGCCCACCCTGGCCGCGATGGACGGGACATCCGTCCTGGAGCTGTCCGTCCTCGCCGCCCCGCGCAGCGGCGGCCTGTGGGCGTCGATCCGCGAGGACCTGGTGCTCTCGGCACCGGAGGACACGGAATGGAACGACGAGGACGGGCCCTACGGCCCCGAGCTGCGCATGCCGCTCGACACGGCCGTCGGCCGCCTGCCCGCCCGCATCTTCGGCATCGAGGGGCCGCGGTGGATCCTCTGTGCGGTCATCACCGGTGCGGCCGCGGTCGACGTGACGGCGGCGCCGCTGCTGGAGGAGGTACTGGACGGGCTCGTCGTCGTCCGGGGGGACGCGGCGATGCCGGTGCGCGAGCCCATCCCCTTCGAACGTCCCGACAGATTCGACCGTCCCGACCGTCCCGACCGAACAACCGACACCGCCGCGGCCATTCCGGAGCAACCCCCGGAACGCAGGATCATGACGCTGGCGCTGCGGGGCGCCAACCGCGAGGCCCCCCCACCCGCGGCGTCGTGACCCGGCCCGTCCACCACCGGCCCGGCTCAGGCCCGTGGGGAGTCGGTGTACTCCACGAGGTCGACGAAGATCTGGGCTGCGGCCTGGTAGAGATCGGTCCGGAGATGTTCATGGGCAGCACGCGGAGCTATCCGGTCGACGGTCTTCAGCCCAACGCCGGAAGCAGACGTGCAACGGCGGCCGTTCAGAAATCGTCTGTAAACGGATTTATCAAGCCTGTTCACCATGCGGGAAGGATGGCGCGGTTCGGGTCGCCCGGGCCGGTCACCATCGGACCGGGGCTCCCCCGGAGAGCACCCGGCACGACGGGCGGAGGTGCGGAGTGTCGGCCACGCTAGCGCTGGGTCTGCTGCTGCAGGGGCTCGCCTTGGTCGTGGTGGTTCGCGGTCGGGGCCGGCACGCCGTGTCCAGTCTCGGGCTGATGTTCGTCGGTGCCGCCATCGTCTACCACGGGGTGAYGGAGGTCCTGCAGGTCCTGGTGCCGTCCTACAGTGACAACCGGCTGTTGACCACGGAGTCCGACGTCGCGGCCTACACCGTTCTGGTCGGGTTCTCCCTGCTCGCGTTCGCTTTCGGTTATCGCTTCGCGACCCCGCGCACGCCGCCGTCCACCGGTTTCCGCCGGGAGGAAGTCTTGGACTTCTTCGACTGGCGGGTCCTGACTCCGCTGGCCCTGGCTGCGGTGGCCGTGACAGCGGTCGGCAGGAACACCTCGCCCGGCCACGCGGACCCCTCGACGGTCACCGACAGTCCCTACCTCGTCAGCGGCTTCGCGACGCAGTTCCTGGTCGTCGGCCTCGCCCTGGGAAGCTTCGCCGTGCTCGTGCGGACGAAGGGCCGCGGATTCCTCCCGGTGCTCGGCGTCCAGTGTACGTTGCACACACTGGCGGGGCAGCGGCTGCCGGTGGCGATAGCCGCGGGCGCGGTGATCTACCTACTGTCCATCGTCGGGATTCCCATACGCCGACGGCAGCTCGTCTCGGTCGTCGCGCTCGTGGTTCTGGCCTACGTCGTCATCTACGGGGCACGCGCGGACGCGGGCCGGCAGGTGTTCGGGTACAGCGTGGGTCCCGGGCAGCGCCTGCAGGCCCTGGCCTCCGGTCTGACCCATCTGGAAGGCGGGATAAACCCGGGCGAGGTGGGAGACCTCGGGGTCCGCCTGGACGGGAACTCCTACCCGTCGATAATCCTGCGACGGCTCCGCGACGGTTCTCCGCCCATCGGTCCGGTAACCCTGTGGAACGACGTCAACATCGCCGTCCCGCGTTTTCTCAATCCCGACAAACTGAATTCCGACCTGGAGTCGCGTTCCCTCAAGACGCGCCTGTCCGACACCTACGGGATCACCAACGCGTTCGACCGCCTGCCCACCCAGCTCGGTGAGCTGCTGCCCATCGGCGGTCCGCCGTGGATGGTGACCCTCGCGGCTCTGGCAGGATTCGTCCTCGTCCGACTGGAGTACGCGCTGCGCGAATGTCGCCATCCAGCGGCTCTCCTGGGCCTGCTGGCGCTGGTGGCCGCGATCCTGCAGTACGAAGGCGGGATCGCGCTCTACACAATCAACGGCCGCGGTGTCCTGGCCATCGCGGCCGGACTGTTCGTGTGGCGGAAACGACGGATCTTCCGGCCCGCGACGGTTCGGGGGCTGACCACCCTACCGCCGCTGTACACCGGCACCCCGGCCACCGTCGCGCGGGCCGGCTCCGACGAGGACGGCACACCGACCAACCCGTCGCAGCCCGGCCCGTCGCCGGGTGACCCGGTGCGGACCGAGCCGGCGTCCGCTGGCAGGGACGAGGCCGCGGCGCAGGTCACGGCCTGCGGCCACGGCCCACGCCGCAACCGGTGAGGGGGTGGCGGCGCGGCGGCCGCGGTCTCTCTGACGTTCCGGAGGGCGGTGTCCGGCTTCCCGTCAGTGCGCGAGCAGCCGGATCGCGACGCCCAGCGACGCCCGTGCCGGAGCGTCCCCGAGGGGGCTCGCCGCCGCCGGCGTCCTGCTAGCGTGCCCGGTTGTGCCCAGCAGCATGCGCCGAGCGTCCGCCGCCCCCGCCGCCGAGCTGCCCGGAGACGTCCAGCTGCCCGGAGACAACCGGCGGGGGCCGGCGTGACCGTGCACTTCATCGGGGCCGGACCGGGCGCCGCCGACCTCATCACCGTCCGCGGCCGGAATCTGATCGCATCCTGCCCGGTCTGCCTGTACGCCGGCAGTCTCGTCCCGGTCGAGCTGCTGGCACACTGCCCGCCCGGGGCCCGTCTCGTCGACACCGCCCGGATGCCGTTGGACGACATCGTCGCGGAGCTGGTCGCGGCCGACGCCGCCGGTCACGACGTCGCCCGCCTGCACTCCGGCGACCCGTCGCTCTACAGCGCCGTCGCCGAGCAGATGCGCCGGCTCGACGCGGCCGGGATCGCCTACGACGTGACGCCGGGTGTCCCCGCCTTCGCCGCGGCGGCGGCGTCGCTGCGCCGGGAGCTGACGGTTCCCGGCGTCGCCCAGAGCGTGGTGCTGACCCGCACGGCCGTGCTGTCCAGTCCCATGCCGCCCGGCGAGGACCTCGCCACCCTCGGCCGGTCGGGGGCGACCCTCGTGCTGCACCTGGCCGTGCACCGTATCGAGACGCTCGTCGCCGAGCTCGTGCCGAACTACGGTACGGACTGCCCGGCAGCCGTCGTCGCCTGGGCCAGCCGGGCCGACGAGATCGTGTTGCGCGGCACGCTCGCCGACATCGCCGGTCGGGCGCGGGCCGCGGGGCTCACCAGGACGGCCGTGATCATCGTGGGTCGCGCCCTGGCCGCGGAGGGTTTCCGGGACAGCTACCTGTACTCCCGGGAACGCTTCGGACCGGACGGATGCGTGTCGTCCGTTCCCCCGGCCTCCCCGGTTTCCCAGGCCTCCCCGGCAAACGCCGCGCCGTGTGGCCCGGATCCCGCCCCTCGGGCTCGGTGACCGGGCGCCCCCGGGGCTCGGTGACCGGGGCACGCCGCCTGCTGCTGCTCGGCGGAACCGGGGAGGCGCGCCGCCTGGCGACCAGGCTCGGCTCCCCGGATCCCGCCGGCACGGAACGCATCGAGATCGTCTACTCGTTGGCCGGTCGAGTCCGCGAGCCTGCGCTGCCACCGTCTTGCCAAATCCGGATCGGCGGCTTCGGCGGGGCGGCGGGCCTGGCCGACTACCTGCGGGCCGAACGGATCGATGCGGTGGTCGACGCGACCCACCCGTTCGCCGCGACGATGACCACGCACGCCGCACAGGCCGCGCGCGCCACCGGCGTTCCGCTGCTCGTCCTGCGCCGGTCGAGCTGGCGCGAGCAGCCCGGCGACGACTGGCGCCGGGTCCCGTCGCTGGCCGGCGCGGTCGCCCTGCTCGACCGGTTCGTCCTACCCGGACCGCGCCCGCATTCCGATCCAGCCCCACGGGTGTTCCTGACCACCGGGCGAACCGACCTCGCCCTGTTCGCCGGCCTGCACCGGCCCTGGTTCCTGGCCCGGTCGGTCGAGCCGCCGACCGGCCCGGTACCGCCACGACTGACCGTCATCCTCGATCGTGGGCCGTTCGACGTCGCCGGGGAGACCGCCCTGCTGCGCCGGCACCGCGTCGACGTCCTCGTGACCAAGAACAGTGGCGGAACGATGACCGCGGCGAAGCTCGCCGCCGCCCGGGACCTCGGTCTGCCGGTCGTCATGGTCGACCGCCCGCCGCTGCCACCCGGGGTGGCCGCGGTCGACGATGTCGACGCCGCCGTGGCCTGGGTCGCACCACCATGGCCCAGGTGACCGGGGCCCAGGTGACCGGGGCCCAGGTGACCGGGGCCCAGGTGACCGGGGCCCAGGTGACCGGAGGCTAGGTGACCGGAGGCTAGGTGACCGGGTAACGACGTGGGGTGAACACGAGGTCCCGGCCGGGGCCACGGCGCACCACCCGGGTCGTCGACGAGCCGATGAGCAGCAGGCAGCGCATGTCGACCTCGGCCGGGTCGAACGCACCGAGGCTCGTCACGGTGATGCTCTCGGTGGGACCGCCGACATCCCGGCCGATAACCACCACCGTGTCCGAGGGGCGGTGTTCGAGCAGCACCTCGTGGGCCCGCTCCAGCTGATGGCGACGGGTACGGGAAGCCGGGTTGTACAGCGCCAGGACGAAGTCGCCCGCGGCCGCCGCCCGCAGCCGCCGCTCGATGACCTCATCGGCTACGGCCCCTACCTCGACCGGGTGCCGGTCGATCCACGCCAGCGCCGGCACGCCTCGGGGAACACCGTCGAGGCCGAGCGCGCCGAGCTCGCCCTCGAACTGGCGGCCGGCGGCGCGAACGTCGCCGTGGTCTCCTCCGGTGATCCCGGGGTCTTCGCGATGGCCACGGCCGTCGTCGAGGCCGCGGCGGCGGAGCGGTTCGCGGGCGTCGAGGTGCGGGTCGTGCCCGGGCTGACCGCCGCGCAGGCGGTGGCGAGCCGGGTCGGGGCGCCACTCGGCCACGACTTCTGCGTGCTGTCGCTGTCCGACCGACTCAAGCCGTGGGAGGTCGTCGGCGGCGGCCAGCGCCTCGGCGGCCTGCGGCGTCAACCAGCCCGCGGCGCCCGGTCCGAGGCCCACCACGACGACCTCCCCCGCGCCGGGCGTGCCGCCGGTACCAACGGCGCCAGCCTTACCAACGGTGGGCGCCGTTGGTACCCAGCCCGCCTGCGACGCGCGCAGCGGCGCCGGATCGTCCGGCCCCCGGACCGGGCTCGGCAGTACCGCGAGCGAGAAGTACGGCACCGTGGCCGGGTCTACCGCACCGAGCGGGGCGATGCGCTGGCCGGAGGTGGTGGCCCGTTCCACGTACCAGGTGTCCGCGAGACGTCCCGCGGCGGTGAAGGCGTCCCGGACCCCCGGGAAGGTCCGTCCCATCTTGAGCACGACGGCGGTGTCCGTGCCGGCGATACGCTCGGCGAGGACCGTCGGCGGCAGCGTGCCCGGCAGCACGGTGAGGACTTCGTTGCCCTCGACCAGCGGCCGGCCGAGCACCGCGCACCCCGCCGACAGGGACGTCACCCCCGGCACGACCTCGGTCGGGTACCGGTCGGCGAGGCGCCGGTGCAGGTGGATGAACGAGCCGTAGAAGAACGGGTCACCCTCGCTGAGGACCACGACGTCCCGGCCGGCGTCGAGGTGGACGGCCAGCCGCTTGGCGCAGTCCTCGTAGAACTCGTCGATCGCGCCGCGGTAGCCACCGGGGTGGGAGGTCGTCTCGGTGGTGACCGGGTAGACCAGCGCCTCCTCGATCTGGTCGCCGCGCAGCTGGCTCGCGGCGACCGACCGGGCGATGCTGCGGCCGTGCCGGGCGCTGTGGTAGGCGATCACGTCGGCGTCACGGATCAGGCGGGCCGCCTTGAGGGTGACGAGCTCGGGATCCCCCGGTCCAACCCCGACTCCCCACAGCCGGCCCTTCGACGGCACCATTAATCCTCCTCGCTCGCGATCGCGTTGACCGCGGCGACCGCCATCGCGCTGCCGCCCCGCCGACCGTGCACGACGAGATACTCCAACCGGGCCGGATCATCCACGAGGGCCTGCTTGGACTCCGCGGCGCCGATGAACCCCACGGGCACGCCGAGCACCGCCGCCGGTCGCCCGGCTCCGGCCGCGACGAGTTCCAGCAGGCGGAACAGCGCTGTCGGAGCGTTCCCGACCGCCACCACGGAGCCGGCGAGTCGATCCGCCCACAGATCCACCGCCGCGGCGCTGCGGGTGGTGCCCAGCCGCTCGGCGAGCCGCGGCACCCGGGGATCACCGAGCAGGCAGAGAATCTCGTTCGCGGCGGGCAGCCGACGGCGGGTCACACCGGCCGCCACCATCTGCGCGTCACAGAGCACCGGGGCGCCGGCCAGCAACGCCGCGCGCGCCGCCGCGACCACGCCGGGGGTGAAAGCGAGATCGTCGACGAGATCCACCATTCCACAGGAGTGGATCATGCGGACCGCGACCCGGGCGACGTCACCGGGCAGTCGATCGAGACGCGCCTCGGCCCGGATCGTCGCGAACGACCGACGGTAGATCTCCGCGCCGTCGCGAACGTAGTCGTAACGTTGCACACCGCTCATGTCTGATGCGCCGTTCATGCCAGCCTCCTCGCCGACCTGACGGCCGCGGCCAGGTCCCGGTGACCGTCGACGGGGCTCGACGACACGACCGTCGCCTCACCGCCATCCGCTCCGACGGATGCGACGGCGGCGGCTCCGAGACCCGTCCGACGGATCCGGTAGCCGGACCCGGTCGCCACAACCTCCACCACCCGTCCTCCCGGTTGCCCGCAGCGCCGCTCGCAACCCGACCAGTGCACCGGCGCGAGGGCCGGGCCAACCGGGACGGGTGGGAGGGCTCGCGGCCTCCCGGCCGGGTGCGTCGGCGCCGACGGGTCGTCAGCTCGGATCCGCACGGACACCGCCGCGTCGCGGCGGACATCCGCCAACGCCCGGGCGCATCCCGGCCGACCGGCACAGCTCGTCACGCCGACCCAGGATGATGCCGGATCGACGACCAGGCCCGCGTCCGCCGCCGCCCTCGACCACCGGGTAGCCTCGGCCGGGTCGAGATCGCGGAGCACGACGGACCGCCACGGCGTCACAACCAGGACGCCGTCTTCGGCATCGCCCGCTCCGCCAGCACCGTCACCACCACCGGCCGCCGCGGCGGCGGTGAGCAGGTCGAGCTGGTCGGCGCTCAGCCGCCCCAGGGGGACGAGCACGGTCAACGCCCGGCGGCCATCACGCTGCGGATGCGGACCGGGCCACGCGCCGGCCCGAACGGTGGCGCTCCCAGCAGCCTGAGCGATTCCAGCGGCCTGGACGATCCCAACGACCCCGGCCTCGGTCGCGGCAGCCGCGAGCAGGCCGTCCTGTCCGCCCGGTCCGCCCGGCAACTCGGCGATCCGCCAGGCCGTCGCGGCGAGGAGCGCGGGTACGGCGACGTGGACGGGCAACCGCAGCGCGCGGGTCGCGCCCGCGACGGCCAGCAGCATCTCCCCGGAAGGCAGGGCGCGCAGCGCGAGGTCCGCGGGCAGCCCGGCCAGGTCCCCGCTGCCGTCGTCGACGGCGAACAGCAGCCGGCCGGGCAGCGCGGCGAGAGCCGGATCCGCGCACAGCCGGCGGTCCAGCTCGGCGACGACCGGCGCGATGTCCCGGCAGCCGGCCTCGCCGCGTCCGGACAGCGGCGAGCCCACGATGTTGCGGACCCGCTCGTGCGTCGTCGAGGGCAGCAGGCCAACCGCGCTCACCCGGGCGGCGAGCTCCTCGGCCGTGCCGTCGGCCAGGCCGCGTAGCTGCACGTTCGCCCGGGAGGTGAGCTCAAGGTGGCCGTCGGCGAACTCCCGCGCGCAACCGGCGAGGGTCTTCGCCGCGGCGGCGGTCAGCCGGCCCCCGGGCAGCCGCAGCCGCGCGAGCGCGCCATCCGCGGCCGGATGTGTCGTCAGCACACCGGGGCAGGCGTCGCGGGCACGCTCCCGCGGACTGGTGGGCACCGGCGGAGCATACGTGCCGGACTCGGGCGATGCCGGTTGATCGTTTCTTTGTCACGACGACAGCGGAGTGCTTGACAACACCGCCCACCTCTCTGCGATCGTGACGGGGCCACGAGCGGCGAACGGCGAGGAAGTCCGGTGCGAATCCGGTGCGAATCCGGTGCGGTCCCGCCACCGTCACCGGGGAGTGCGCCCCAGGCACGGCCACCGACGCGGGGCGTGGACCCCCGGGAAAGGCATCACCATGTCGCCTGTGCAGACTCCTCCCACCGATCCGTCCGACGACCCTTCCGACGATCCGTCGACCGCGTTCGCCCGCGAAGCCGGGGAGACACCAGGAGCAGGGGAGACGGAGGTTGACGCGGTCGTCCTGCTGCTGTCGACGTCCGACACCGACCTACTCTCCGCGCGGGCGAGCGGAGCCAGCTACCGCCTCGCCAACCCGGCCCGGCTCTCCGTCGCCGATCTCCCGGCGCTGACCAGCGGTGCCGATGCGGTCGTGGTGCGCATCCTCGGCGGCCGGCGGACCTGGGAGGAGGGGCTCGACACGCTGCTCGCCGGCCCGCGCCCGGTGGTCGTGCTCGGTGGCGAACAGACCCCGGACGCGGAGCTCATGGCCGTCTCCACGGTGCCCGGCGGCATCTGTGCCGAGGCACACGCCTACCTAACCCAGGGCGGTCCGGCCAACCTCGGCGAGCTGCACCGATTCCTCGCCGACACCCTGCTACTGTCCGGTACCGGATTCGCCCCACCGGTGACCATCCCGGCCTGGGGGGTGCTCGACCGGGCCGCGGACGCATCAGCCAGCCGGGACGCATCAGCCAGCCGGGACGCATCAGCCACCCCGGACGCATCAGCCACCCCGGACRCATCAGCCAGCCGGGACGTCCCGGACGTCCTCGCGGGGAACGCGRTGCGGCCGGTCGCGGTGCGGCCGGTCGCGGTGCGGCCGGTCATCGGTGTCCTGTACTACCGCGCGCACCACGTCGCCGGGAACATCGCGTTCGTCGAGGCACTCTGTGCCGCGGTCGAGCGTGCCGGCGGGGATCCGCTGCCGGTGTACTGCGCGTCGCTGCGCGCCGCCGAACCCGAGTTGCTCGCCACCCTCGGGCGGGCGGACGCGCTGATCGTCACCGTGCTCGCCGCGGGTGGCAGCCAGCCGGCGCACTCCTGCGCCGGAGGCGACGACGAGGCGTGGGACGTCGGCGCGCTGGCCGCGCTGGACATCCCGATCCTGCAGGGACTGTGCCTGACCAGCGGCCGGGCGACGTGGGCGGAGTCGGACGACGGGCTGTCCCCGCTGGACGCGGCGACACAGGTGGCGATCCCCGAGTTCGACGGGCGCCTGATCACCGTGCCGTTCTCCTTCAAGGAGATCGATGCGGATGGGCTGACAAGCTACGTCGCCGACACCGAACGCGCCGACCGGGTGGCCGGCATCGCCGTCGCGCACGGCCGGCTGCGGCACGTCCCACCGGCCGAACGCCGGGTGGCGCTCATGCTCTCGGCCTACCCGACGAAGCACTCCCGGATCGGCAACGCGGTGGGCCTCGACACCCCGGCGAGCGTCGTGCGCCTGCTGCGGGCGATGCGCGCGGCTGGATACGACATCGGGCCCGACGACGGCCCGGACGCGCTGCCGGGGGTCACGGCCGAGGACGGTGACGCCCTGATCCACGCGATCATCGCCGCGGGCGGGCAGGATCCGGCCTGGCTGACCGAGGAGCAGCTCGCCGRCAACCCGGTCCGGATCAGCGCGGCGCGGTACCGGGCGTGGTTCGACACCCTGCCCGCCGACCTGCGGGAGAGCGTCGAACGGCATTGGGGGCCCGCGCCCGGCGAGCTGTACGTCGACCGGTCCGCGAATCCGGACGGGGAGATCGTGCTCGCCGCGCTGCAGGCCGGCAACATCGTGCTGTTGGTCCAGCCGCCACGCGGCTTCGGGGAGAACCCGGTCGCCATTTATCACGATCCCGGCCTGCCGCCGAGYCACCACTACCTCGCCGCCTACCGGTGGCTCGCCGGCGGCTCCGGCGGCTCCGATAGTTCCGGCGGCTTCGGYGCGCACGCCGTCGTCCATCTGGGTAAGCACGGGACGCTGGAGTGGCTGCCCGGCAAGACCGTGGGCATGTCCGCGTCCTGTCCGACCGACGCGGCGATCGGCAACCTGCCGTTGATCTACCCGTTCCTCGTCAACGACCCGGGCGAGGGCACGCAGGCGAAGCGCCGGGCGCACGCGACCCTGGTCGATCACCTGGTTCCGCCGATGGCCCGCGCGGAGAGCTACGGCGACCTGGCCCGCCTGGAACAGCTGCTCGACGAGCACGCCACCATCGCCGCCATGGATCCGGCGAAGCTGCCGGCCATCCGGGCGCAGATCTGGACGCTGATCCAGGCCGCCCGGCTCGATCACGACCTGGGACTGACCGACCGGCCGCACGACGCCGAGTTCGACGACTTCCTGCTGCACGTCGACGGGTGGCTGTGCGAGGTGAAGGACGCGCAGATCCGCGACGGCCTGCACGTGCTCGGCGAAGCACCGACCGGCGGGGCGCGGATCAACCTGGTGCTCGCGATGCTGCGGGCCCGGCAGATGTGGGGCGGGCGCGTCACCCTGCCGGGGCTGCGGGAGGCCCTCGGGCTCGTCGAGGACGACCGGGCGGCCCGCGGCACGGTCGACGCCGCCGAGGCGACGGCGCTCGCCCTGGTAACGGCGATGGAGGAACGCGCCTGGGACCCGTCGGCCGCATCCGACGTGGTGACGACCGTCCTCGTCCCCCCTCCCTCGCCAGCGACCATCCCCTTGCCCCCCTTGCCTATCCAGAGGGATAAACCGGACACAAAAGCCTCTGGAAAGGCAAGGAAAGTCCACGGCCCGGCAGGCATGGACGCGGACGCGGAGACCGACCCGGTCCGGGAGACGGTGGCGGCCGTGCTGCGGTTCGCCGCCACGGAGATCGTGCCGCGGCTCGCCCGGACCACCGACGAGGTCACCGCCGTGCTGCACGCCCTCGACGGCGGCTACGTCTCGGCCGGTCCCAGCGGCTCGCCGCTGCGGGGTCTGGTCAACGTGCTGCCCACCGGGCGGAACTTCTACTCGGTCGACCCGAAGGCCATCCCCAGCCGGCTCGCCTGGGAGACGGGCCAGGCAATGGCGACCTCCCTGCTCGATCGGTACCGGGCCGACACCGGCACCTGGCCCGAGTCGGTGGGCCTGTCCGCCTGGGGAACCAGCGCGATGCGCACCTCCGGCGACGACGTGGCCGAGGTGCTCGCCCTACTCGGCATCCGTCCGACCTGGGACGAAGCGTCGCGGCGGGTCAGCGGGCTCGAACCGATCGACCTCGCCGAGCTCGGCCGGCCCCGCATCGACGTCACCGTGCGCATCAGCGGCTTCTTCCGGGACGCGTTCCCGTACGTGGTGGCGATGCTCGACGACGCGGTCCGGCTCGCCGCCGGCCTCGACGAGACCGACGAGGACAACTTCGTGCGCGCCCATGCCCGTGCGGACCTCGCCGGGCACGGCGACGAACGGCGGGCCACCCTGCGTATCTTCGGCTCCCGGCCGGGGGCGTACGGCGCCGGGCTGCTGCCTCTGATCGACAGCCGGAACTGGCGCGATGACGCCGACCTCGCCGAGGTATACGCGACGTGGGGCGGCTACGCCTACGGCCGCGGGGTCGACGGCACCCCCGCCCGGGAGGACATGGAGTCGGCCTACCGGCGGATCGCCATCGCCGCGAAGAACGTCGACACCCGCGAGCACGACATCGCCGACTCCGACGACTACTTCCAGTACCACGGCGGCATGGTCGCAACCGTACGCGCGCTGACCGGCCGGGCGCCGGCTGCCTACATTGGCGACAGCACCCGGCCGGAGGCGGTCCGCACCCGAACGCTGTCCGAGGAGACCTCCCGGGTCTTCCGCGCCCGGGTGGTGAACCCGCGGTGGCTCGCGGCGATGCGCCGGCACGGCTACAAGGGGGCGTTCGAGATGGCCGCCACCGTCGACTACCTGTTCGGCTACGATGCCACCGCCGGCGTGGTCGCGGACTGGATGTACGAACGGCTCGCCACAACCTACGCACTGGACCCGGAGAACCAGAAGTTCTTCGCCGAGTCCAACCCCTGGGCGCTGCACGGCATCACCGAACGGCTGCTGGAGGCTGCGGCGCGCGGCCTGTGGGAGCACCCGGAGGCTGCGACCCTCGACGCGCTGCAGGAGCTGTACCTGCGTACCGAGGGCGACCTGGAGGACGGTCCCACCGGCGACGCCTGAGATCGCCGGGTCCGGCCGGTCCGGCCAAGTCGCAGGGCAGCAGGGCCGGCGGGCAGCAGGGCCGGCGGGCAGCAGGGCCGGCGGGCAGCAGGGCCGGCGGGCAGCAGGGCCGGCGGAGGACAGGTGGCGGGCCACCTCACGCGTCACGGCTCCCGTTCTCACGGCTCCCCCGCCACCATCGGGGAATCGGGCGGCGCGGCACCCGCCACCGCGGCGGACTCGACCGGGCCTCGCTATCCGTTGACGGATGACATGTCGGGATAGCGGGGGCCCGCCACGCCCGCCCCCGCCGCACCCAACCGCTCCGCCTCGGCGGCCGTCAACGTGATGCTGGTGGCTGCGACGTTGTACTCCAGGTAGCGGCGCCGCTTCGTRCCGGGGATCGGCACGACGTCGTCGCCCTGGTGGTGCACCCACGCCAGCGCGAGCTGCGCGGGGGTCACGTTCTTCTCCGCGGCAAGCTTCTCGATCTCGGCGAGCACGGCGAGGTTGGCGTCGAAGTTGTCGCCGTGCATCCGCGGCAGGTGCTGGCGGAAGTCGTCGGCGGCGAAGTCCGCGGCCGAGCGGAAGGTGCCGGTCAGGAAGCCACGCCCGAGCGGGCTGTAGGAGATGAACCCGATGCCGAGTTCCCGCAGGGTCGGCAGGATCTCGGCCTCCGGCTCGCGGGACCAGATCGAGTACTCGGTCTGCAGGGCCGTGATCAGGGCGACGGCGTGGGCACGACGGATGGTGGCCGGTGCCGCCTCCGAGAGCCCGAGGTAGCGCACCTTGCCGGCGCTGACCAACTCGGCCATCGCGCCGATGGTATCCTCGATCGGCGTCTTCGGGTCGACCCGGTGCTGGTAGTACAGGTCGATGTGGTCGACGCCGAGGCGACGCAGGGATGCGTCGCAGGCCGAGCGCACGTACTCCGGACGGCCGTTGATCCCCCGCGCCGTCGGGTCGGCGGGGTCACGGATGATGCCGAACTTGGTGGCCAGCACCACCTCGTCCCGGCGGCCGGCGATCGCCCGCCCCACGAGTTCCTCGTTGCGGTACGGGCCGTACATGTCCGCCGTGTCCAGCAGCGTCACCCCGAGGTCGAGCGCCCGGTGGATGGTGGCGACCGACTCGGCGTCGTCGCCAGCGCCGTAGAACTCCGACATTCCCATGCAGCCCAGACCCTGGACGGAGACCTCCAGGCCCTGGCTTCCTAGTGCGACCCTGCGCATCAGCGGACGACCCTCTCCTGGTAGATGTCCTGATAAATGCTGATTTTGACGTTGATGGCGGTGAGGTTGCGCTGCACCTCGTCGAGGCGCGCCAGGACCCGGCGGCGATGCTCGGTCAGCAGGGCGAGACGCTCCGCCTCGTTCCCCTCCCCGGCGCGCACCAGTTCGGCGTAGCGCGCCATCTCCCGGATCGGCATGCCGGTGAGCCGCAGCTTGGTCAGGAACGTGACCCAGCGGACGTCCTCGACGGTGTAGCGCCGATGGCTCGACGAGGCACGGGCGACCGGGTCCCGCATCAGCCCCGCCCGCTCGTAGTACCGCAGCGTGTGCGCGCTGACTCCGGTGGCCGCGGCGGCCTCGGCGATCGTGAGGGTCCCGGCGGCCTCTGGTGCACCCCCCGGACCGACCGCGAACGGATCAACGGACCGGTCGCATCCATCCGGGCGGACCGCCGGGTCCAACCGCGCGCACCAGCCCTGATCCGGCTCCGCCACCATGGCCGGAGACGGCGTCACGGCCGGAGACGGCRTCACGGCCGGAGACGGCGTCACGGCCGGAGACGGCGTCACGGCCGGAGGGGAGGACGTCACCGTGAGCGCCTCGATCGTGGCCATACGAAGACGTTAGGACTTGGAGTGCGCACGAAGTCAACGCGGCCCGCGGAAACTCGCTGTTCCGGATTCGCCGAATGCGTCATCGCGAACGGAGCGGGATGCGGCCGGCGGGACGGCATCCCAGCCGGCATCCCCGCCGTCGGGTTATCGCCGGGCACCGACCGGTAGCGGCCTCGTCTTGAGAGATCGCCACGAGCGATCCGGGTAACCGGGGCCTCCCGCCGCGATMCACCGCGCGAGCGTGCGCGGGTCAGGGGTGGAGCCGGTCAGCTCCCTGATCCGGACGCTCAGGGCCAGCAACGCCTCGGGGTGGTCGAGGTAGAGCCGGCGCTCCAGTCCCCCGGCCCGTCTGGCCAGCACCAGGGCCAGCCCCGCGAACGACTCCGCCCGCCCCGGACGGGCCTGCAGCTCCCGGCGGAACTCCTCGGCCGCGCGGCCGAGGTCTCCGCGCACGTAGAGCAGGTCTCCGAGGGTCGCGTTGACGGGCCAGGCCGCCGGATCGAGCCCGGCAGAACCAGCGAGCCCGGCGAACCGGTCGGGCATGGCGAACCGCAGCGAGGTCAGTGCCTGCCGGGCGTGGCGGTGCGGGCTGTACGGCTCGGTCTGGGGGACGAGGCGGGACGACGGCGCTACCGGCCGTCCGCAGGGCCGACCGGCAGCCCAGTCCCGCGCCCATCTCTCGATGTGGTCGCGGTCGGGCCGGCGGTTACGCAGCCGCCAGACGACGGCGACGTCGCGCAGCACGGTGGCGGCTGTGGTAGTGGCCGCGATCGGCAGGTCGGCGGCGATCCAGACGTCGATCCTGGCGCCCATGGCCGAGACGAACCGGCGGCCCGCCTCGGTGAGCCCGGCCGCATCCCGCAGCACGGGCAGCACCGCCGAGACCGCGTCCCGGCACCAGGCGAACTCGTACGCCGCGCCCAGATCCGACCCGGCGCCGTCCCGGGCCCACCGCCCCGCCCAGAAGGCCGCGATCTGGGCGAAGGCGAAGGCGCCGTGCAGCAGCGGGGCGAGTGGCCGGGGGTCGGGCCGCCAGGGAGCGTAGTGCACGGAGCCGTCGTGCGGGCCGACCAGGGGCGCAAGATCGCTCAGCATCTCCAGTCTGGTGTGCGCCGCCTCATGCACGACGGTGATGGCAAGCCACAGCGCGTCGGTCGGCGGGCTGACCATCAGCGCGCCGAGCGCGTCGATCACGGTGACGCCGGTGCCGGGCCGGTCCGGGACCTCACGCAACGGGACCAGCGCCGACAGGACCGCGGCGGCCTCCTCCGCCCGCACCCCGTCGTCGCCCGCGAGCACACTCCAGGCGCCGTCGAGCAGGCGCTGCCACCGGGCCGCCGCCTCGTCGCAGCGCGCGGCGACGGGCAGGGGAAGCGTGTCCGCGGCCCGGAACGGGTCGGTGTCCTCCAGCGTCAGTGCGATTCGGTGACCGTCGACAGTGCTCGACAGCATGCGCGCCGGAGTCCAGCCGTCACCACCGGCCGGTCCCCACCCGGCGCTGCCACGCAGCGTCACCCGCCGGTCGGACACGTGCGCGACGCCCCAACCGCTCGTGGCCCCCGACCCGACGACGCCCATCGTGGGGATCGACACCAGCCCGTCGATGATCCGCACCGGCACCCGGCACGGCATCCGGGCCCGCAGGGCGGCGGCCACCGCGATCCCACCCACATAACCGAGGCGGTCGAGGTCGGGTCCGGCCGACCCCTGCCAGCACCGCCGCAGGCTGCCGGCGAGCCAGGTCCCGATCGTCGGGTGCAGGAGCAGGTCGTGGACGGCGTCGCGGGCCCGCCGCTGAGCGTCCCCGAGCACCCGCAGCGCCTCATCTACGCAGGTGCGCGTCGCGTCGTCGAGGTCGGCGTTCTCAAGGCCGCGCAGCAACGCCCACAGCATCAGCATCCGTTTGCTGATCTGACCCCGCAGCAGCTCGCGCAGCGGTGCGGCACCCGGCGACCCGCCCGCCACGGCCTCGATGTCCCTCGGGGTGATCCGATGCCGGGCGACGGGTGGGGAGACCACCCGACGGGCGGATCCGGTAGGACGGACGAGCCGCCGAGAGGCGTGGGTCATGGCGCCACCCGACGTCATGGCGCCACCCGACGTCATGGCGCCACCCGACGTCATGGCGCCACCGKACGCGGGCCGTCCGCCCGAACAGGCGGCGGCCCCGGGCAGACGCGGCGGCTTCGGGGGGTCGGTGCCGTCCGGCATCTCCCCGAAGGATGTGGTCCTGGGCAGGTAGTCGGTCAGGTCCAGATCCCCGCCCAGGGCCAGAGCTACGTCCCCGGGCAGCGGCCTGCCCGGGTAGCCGATCCAGGCGGCGATCCAGCGCTGCCATTCTCCCGAGGGTGGACCCGCGAGGGAGGCAAGCCGGTCGACGTCGACCTCGCAGAGATCCACCAGACCGGACGGCACGGGCATCAGATCGTGGGCCATGAATGTGGGGCCTCCCCACCAACGGGTACGCGTCGGCGCGACGCGGGGACCTGCTCGACGAAGAATACGCGAGGACATCGACAATGATCCCGTCCATCGACGGGATTCGCCTGGCGTCATCCGGCGCCTTTCAACAGCCGTACGAAGCCGTCAGTCGGCGGACGAGCAGCTGGAAGCGGCGGTCGGCTTCGGACACCCGACGCTGATCCAGGGTGACGCCCATCAGGAACTCGTCACGGCTGAGGCGATGAAAGTACAGCGCACCCTTCTCCACGTCGAGAACGGTGCGGGTCAATCGGCGGTTCAGGACCGATCGCAGCAGACCGTCGAGCAGATCGCTCAGGGCGAGGAACTTGGCGGCGACCTTGACGAGACCCTCCCGGCGGGCCTCCCGGCTCAGACCGACGAAGAATTCGTTGAGGTCGTCGTGGTCCATCAGGTCGGCGGCGCTCACCGTGCCGCCGCGCACCAGGGCCATGTACTGGAGGTCACCGGGCTTCAGGACGCTGACGGCCTGGGCCTGGAACTCCTCCTCCCGCGAGTCCCCGGCGGGTGACCAACGCCGTTTGATCAGCGATGCCCAGGGATTGGCGAACACCGGCGCCGACGGCCTCGGCAACGACACGAATGGATGAGAGCCGGTGTCCGGGCTACCGTCGGCGCGGGTGGGCGACGGAAGGAACGTGCCGTCCCCCCGGTGATAGCCGCCGTAGTTGGGGTCGCCGATCCCCCGGGCCGCCCGGATTTCCGTCGCGGTCCGCGAGAGCGTCAGGTCAGCGGACTCGATGGCGTCCGCGCCGAGGGAGACCCCGACGATGTACTGCCCCTCGTCGACGTCGAAGTAGAGCACCGCCCGGTCCTGCGCGGCGAAGACCGTCCGGATTAGCCGCCCGTTGGCGAGAGCGGCCAGCGAGGTGTTCAGCTCCGTCATCCGGTGGTTTAGCTGCCGGCCGATGATCTCGTAGTCCCGGCGGGCCCGTTCCACCGTGCGTGAACCACGGAAACAGTCGGCCAGCCGCGGATGGTGCAGAAGATCGGCCGACACCGTCGGCAATCCGTGGACGTAGTACTCGAGATACTGGGCACCCGTGACAGCCACCGTCCCGCGGAACTTCTGCCGGATGCCGTTGTATTCGTCGCCGACATGCGGCGCGGTGACGATGCGGGGTTCGACAACATCATCAGGAACAGTCACCATCAGCTCATCCTTCTGCCGCTCCCGGCGGGTGGCGGCCGACGCCGGACCGGAAACCCCGGTCCGGGCGGACCGGCCGCCGGCGGATTGCCACTGTGCACTCGTCGCTCGACCTCATCACGCTACTCAGATGCTGGAGATGTCGATGTCGACTTCTCGATGGCCACGCCCACCGCCGGCCTGCCGGCCGGTGAGGACCGCCAGGTTCTCCCGCATTATCGGGAGGTAGGGATGGCTGCTGTCCAGTGACATTTCGGATTCGCGCAACAGATCCTCGTCCAGCGCCCGGGCCGCCTCGGTCTCGCCGAGGGCCGCCAGGCTCGCGGCGTGGTTCACCCCGGCGGCCAGCGCGAACGGGTGGTGCTGGTAGAGCTCGTCGACCAGCGTGAGGTGGGCCTGCTCGGCCAGTGCGCGGGACTCCGCCAGCCGCCCGTCCGCGCGCAGGTAGATGGACAGATCCGAGCGGCAGATGTTCGTGAACGGATGCTCGGGGCCGTGGAGACGTTCGTACTCCCGCAGGCACGACTCGGCCTCGACGGACGCCCGGTGGTGCTCGCCCAGCGCGTGCAGATGGCCGGCACGGCTCAGCAGGCAGGCCAGGGTGCCCAGGTCGGACGCCCCGTAGATCTCGGTGTAGCGCTCGAGCGTCTCACCGGCGAGGCGGCTCGCCGCGTCCGGGCTGCCCCGCAGGCGCAGGACGACCGCGAGATGCTTGTTGCAGCGCAGGGTCAGGTGCGTCGTCGCCCCCTCGATGCCGGCGAGGTTGGTCGCGGCCTCCCGCAGCAACCGCTCCGCCTGCTCCAGCTCGCCCAGCTCCCGATGGCAGATCCCGGCCCGCGCCTGCAGCCACCAGAACTGCGAGGTGCCCTCGGCCCCCGCCAGGCGTAGCCGCGCCATGGTGTCCAGGCTCAGGTGGAGCGCCTCGCGGGCCCGCCCGTCCAGGAAGGTGGACAGCGCGAGGTTGCTCGCGGCCATGAGGGTGTCGAGGTGGTTGTCGCCGAGCCGGTCGCGGAAACCGACCAGGGTGCTGCTCTCCTCCGCGGCTGCCTCGGCGTACCGGCCGAGCTCCCGGATGTCGATGCCGTAACTCATCGCGGTGATCAATGTGTGGCGATGGAAAATGCCCAGGTGGCGGCGCTGGCGGGCGAGGGTGTCGGTGTTCAGGTCGTACGCCTCCTGGAACCGTCCCAGACCGCGGAGCACCATGGCCAGGTGGGCGGCCATCCGCAGGGTCAGCGGGTCGTCCGCTCCGAACAGGTCGCGCCATCTGCGCAACGCATCCTCGGCGATGCCGCGGCCCAACTCCAGCCGGCCGGACCGCCACATCACATACACCTGGGACACCAGCCACTGCCGAACCTTGGGTGCCGGGCTCTCCATCGCCTCGGAGGCCAGGATCTGACCCTCCAGCATCCGGTAGATCGGCCAGCCCGCGGCGGCCGAGGGCCGCGGAGCGGCCGCGGCGATGTCCGCGAAGATGCCGAGCACCGCCTCGCGGGCGGCGGTCCGCTCGGCGGGCTRCATCCGTTCGACGAGGAGCCGCTGCCAGCGCGCGGCGAGGCGGAACTGACCGTCGGGTACGGTGTCGACTTCGGCCAGCCGGGGCTTGCGGATCTCCGCCCACAGCTCGGGCAGCACGGTCGGGTCGGCGATCGCGTCGTCCCCCACCGCCTCGGCGAGATGGCGCAGCATCACCGGGGATTCCAGCAGGGCGAGCGGCACGCCCTGCGGGGCCAGGAAGGCACACAGTTCCAGCAGCCGGGCCGCCGCCCGCCGGGTCGCGCGGTCGCTGGTGCGCAGGGTCTCGAACGACACCGTCCAGGTTGCCTGCTCGGGTGCGACCCCGGCGAGCTGGGTGAGGTAGGCGTCGACGGCACGATCGTCAACCGGCACTCCCCGCCGGTCCTGGCGAAGCCGCCCGACCGCAGTGCGCAGGCCCGACGGCTGATGCCGTAGCCGCTCGGCGATCGTCGCCAGCCGGTCCTCACCGACCTCGGGCAGCCACCGGCGCAGGAACGCCCGGCTCTCGGCCGGGGTGAACGGGTCCACCCACAACGCGCCGGGTTCACTGTCCCAGGCCGGATCCGCCGAAGTCAGCAGGACATGGCCGTTGCCGGTCGGGACGGGCAACAGCCCGGCCAGCGTCCGCGGGTCGGCGGCGCCGTCGTAGACAAGCAGCCAGCGCGCCGAGGGGTCGCCTTGGCGCAGCGCGTCCAGGGCGACCCGTTCGAGCTGCTCGCTCGGGGAACGCTGCGCGTCCGGGACGTCGCTGCCGGGACGCAGCCGCTCGGCGAGGTCGCGCAGGCCCGCCCGGACCGAGGCGGCGTCACCCGCCGAGATCCAGTGCACGATGTCGTAGTCGGAGTCGAACCGGTGCGCGTACTCGGCCGCGATGGCGCTCTTCCCGACGCCGTCCGGGCCGAGCAGGGGACACAGCCCGCTCGGTCGGCCCCCCGGCAGCAGCCGGTCGCGCAGCTCGTCCAGCACCGCGTGCCGTCCGACGAACGGCTGGGCGAACCTGGCCGGCACCGACCAGAAGCGGGGCCGGCGGGCCGGGTACCGGGGTGCGACCACCCGCAGGTCGTCGAGTCGGGCCCGCGGAACGGGCAGCCCCAGCCCTTCGAGGACCACGACCCCCGCGTCCCGCTCGTTCCGCGCGGGCAGGGAGATGATCTCGGCTCCATGGTAGRCGGAGTCGAGCCGCATCGAACCCACCTCGACGACCACCACCCCCGCCCGCGAGCCGCGCTGGCGGATCCGGGTCTGGATCTGCTCGCGCACCAGGGACTCACCCGGGGTGTCCGGGCCCAGATGCGGTGATCCGATCACGATCAGTGACTCGACGGCGGGGAAGTCGGCGGGGGTCAGCGCCATCGGGGGCAGCGGTCGGATCCGCACCCCGGTGGCTCCCAGCACCGACACCAGCCAGTCCGCCCAGGGCCGGTCCTCGGGCGCCCCAAAGATCGCCACCGACCGCGGAGCGGGCGGTCCGTACTGCTCGAAGTCCCGCAGCACCCGCTCCCGATCCTGTGGCGGGACGGGGCGCGCATCGATCGGGGCGCCGGCAAGCTCTCCGGCGAGCATCCGGTAGGCGGCCTGGACGCCGAGCCGGCTGGCGGGATCCTCCTGGAAGGCCGCCAGGACCTCCTCGTAGGCGTAGACCGCCTTGTAGGGGATCTCCAGGCCGATCAGAAAGCTCCGCTGTGCCTCCGGGTCGGAACCGCACAGGTCGGCCAACACCGGGCGGAAGGCGTGGAACGCCGCGCGGCGGCGCAGTTCCTGCTTGCGCTGCTCGGTGTCCTCGACCCGCATCGGGACGGGCAGCACCCGGATGTCCCGCTTGCTGTTACGGATCTCGCGGGCCACCCCGGCGCCGCCGTCGATGGACTGGTTGTTCAGCGCGAATCCGATGACGACGGTGTCCGGCAGGAGCTGGGTGCAGACGCCGGCCGCGTCCGAGGTGCCGGTCCGGCTGTCGATGAGGACGTAGTCGTAGTCGGCGAACCGCATGCGCTCACGCAGCGCGGCGAAATACGCCCGGCCGTCGGCGTCCTCGAACAGCGTCGACCAGGGCACCGTGGCCACCAGCACCGCGCTCGTGGACGTCTGCCGGCCGGGACCGAGGAAGTCGATCCGTCCGACGCCCGGGAACCCGGGCCACTCGATGGTCTCGATGTTGTGCCGGAAGTCGCCGTGCAGGGCGATGATCTCGCGCACCGCGTCGGCGTCCGGCACGGAGGCCTGCTCCGCGGATGTCGACGGCGGCGCGTCCTGGAGCCGGTCGATCTCCCGGATGAAACCCTGGAGCATCTCGGTGACGCCGTCACTCGAGTCCAGCTCCCTGTTCTGCAGAAACGGGCGGAAATACCGGTGCAGGCCGGGAGACTCCAGATCCCAGTCGACGGTGAGAACCCGCTTACCCGAGGCGGCGAGCAGCCAGGCGACGTTCGCCAGTGCCATCGTGYGCCCCGAACCGCCCTTGTAGGAGTAGAAGGTGATGATCTGCGCCGGCCTGCCGGCGCGCCCGCCCGGCGTGTCGTGACCCGCCGGTTCCGGTGGTTGCCTGGAAAGTTCAGTCATCGTCATCGTCCAGTTCGGCGGCGCCGGCACGACGCAGGATGGGTCGACGGGTGTGCTCGGGATCGGCCATCCGCCATCGACGCTCCCGGCCACCGGCTCGGGCCGGAGCCATGGCCGCCGAAGCCATGGCCGCCGGGGTTGGAGCCGCCGGGGTTGGAGCCGTGCGAACCGTCGAGGCCAGGGGGACCAGGGGAGCCGGCGGGATCAGCAGCGTCGCGGAGCTGCCGGCAGACCAGCGGGTGCCCCGGCCCCGACCGGCCGACACCCAGTCCGTCCGCCCCGACCGCTCGACGAACTCCACGTCACGCGTGGACAGTGCCGGCGGCTCGTCGCCGCGGGCACGCACGATCAGTTCACTGACCCGTTCGGTCAACTGCTGGTACCAGACCGAGGCGGAACCGGTCCGGATCAGCTGCAACGCGCCGCTCGCCGTGTAGCCCGCGCCGAAGTCGCCGACAAGCATCCCCGCCTCCGCGATCTGAGCCGGCACGGGTACCGATCGGATGGACCAGGGAACACCGACCAGCGCCGGAGAGCTCCGACCGGTGAAATGGTGGTGCCACCGCAGCCGTTCCCGGAACAGCGACCACTCCAGCAGGCACTGGTGGTCGGTGAAGTAGGCGTCCGAGTACAGCGCCACCATCACCGGCGCCAGGAGCGCATCGGGATTGGACCGGCCCCCCGTCGCCGGCGAGGACTCCGCCGCGCCGGCCGCCTCGCCAGTGAACACCTCACGATAGCCGAGGCGCTCGTAAACCGCATTCTGTACATCTCCGAAGAAACGTTCGACATAGCTGCTGTCACCGCCGGCGAGCGCGTGATGGACCAGAAAGAACGGTGTCACAGGTCCCCCTCACGCCGTTTTTCGGCGCAGGGCCTCTGCCCTACCATCGCACCCGGGCCTCCCACGTCCACGGCAGCTCGCACAGGTCGGACCACATTCTTCACCGCGGGGATCCGGGTACGGCGGGACGGTCGCGGCGCGCTGCCGCCGGGTGCCGGCCGTGGGGTGTTCGTGCAGCTCATCACGGCTCCGTGCAGCTCACGGCTGATGGTGGAACGGGGAACGGACGAGCTCCGTCACCTCGGCGTCCAACGGCGGCAGCTGGTCGCGAGCGACATCCATGACCCGGTAGGCCAGCAGACTTACATACTCCGCGAAGGCGGCGGGATGGCRCATCAAATCCAGGACCGGAAGGTTGTCATACTGACGACCAAGCTCCATATGCGCGATGTGGAGTTCACGGGCCGCCTCGGGTACCTCGGCGTCCCGCCGCAGCCAGGGCACGGGAATGATCCCGGACGGCGGGTTCCCGCCCGGCTTGGTCGCCCGGCGGATACGTTCCTGAAAAACGCCGAACTCCCGGCCGCACCAGTCGCTCTCAAAGTAGTCGTCACACCACAGCGCGACCAGCACCGGAGCCGTGCGCACCGCGTCGCGCAGCGAGGTCGGCCAGTGCTCCCCGCCGCCCAGCCGGTCGGCGTCGAAGAATCCCGTCGGCCGGATCCGGCGCCGGACCTTGCGGCGCAGCTCCAGCTCGAGCTCCCGATGGAAGATGGCCACGCGATCCCGGTCGTCGCGGTGCGCGTGGCTGGTGAAGAAGTAGTAGGTCGGGGTGCCCGACGGCCCGTGGCTGGGCGGGGGTGAGGAGGGCACTCCAGACAGCAGCGGTGGCCAGGAGGGAAGCTGGTAGGCGGGCACCGGTGATGACATGCCGGGCAGCGCCGAGCCCGCGCCGCTCCAGTGGGATTGCAGCTCGGTCACCAAGCGCCGGAAGTCCACGACGGACCGGTCGTCGCGCGGCGCGACCAGGTCGAGGGCCTGCAGCAAGGCGTCGAGCATGCCGGGATCGGGCTGGCCGACCGCCTCGCTGACCAGCGTGGTCAGGCGGACCGCGACGACCGGGGAGGTCAGCGCGATCGTGCGACCGAGGATCCGTGTCAGCTCGTCGAACCAGTGGTCGAAACCGGCCAGGTCAGCGATGTACTCCACCCGCATCAGGGCCGCGACGAGCTCGTCGACCTCCCGGGGGGGCCAGCCGTGCTTGTTGATCACAGGAATCGATGGTGCCCGCGCCGCGTTGCGCCCTACCGGGTCACGTACCTCGCCTGCGACCATGACGGCGGCCCCGGCCCCGGCTGCGGCCCCGGACGCGGCCCCGGCGGGGGTTCCGGAACCACGCATCGCCTGGGCCCGGGACGACTGGTCACCGCCGGCGGCGTCCCGGACGGCCGGCGTCGGCCGCGACGCCGCCATCTCCAGCAGGCGCCGACACAGTTCCGGCGACACGACCGCCTCGCGGATCAGGTACCCGGCGATCTCCGCGAGCAGGGCGGGCCGGTGTCCGACCAACTCCCCCAGCTGGGCGGCGGTGGCCGGGTCGACCATCGGCGCCGCGCTGGTGAGCAGCATGACCGACTCGCGACGACGCAATGGCCCGATGGGCATCGTCCGGTCCCGCCAGGCGCCCACGGCGCGGTCGGCGATGATGATCACATGCGCCTCGCCGTCGGGCAGGAACTCCGCCACCTCGTCCGGACTGCCCACACCCGCGAAGATGACCAACCATCCCGCGGTGGACTCCGGCCCGGCGTCGGCCGCGCCCGGAGGGGGGCCGGGAAGTTCGGTGCGGGCCCGCTCGTAGAGCTCGCCGATCTGCCCGGGGACGGCGGCGGTCGTCGAGCAGTCCACCCACCACGAGACGTCGTAGCGCAGCTTGAACCGATGCTGGTACTCGCCGGCGAGCTCGGTCTCCCCGATGTCGGACTGGTCCCCCTCCGGCACCAGCACCACCCGCCGATGCCGGGTCAGGCCGTCCCAGATGCGTTCCAGCTCGTCGTCGCGACCGGCGAACAGCTCGTTCTCCCGGCGGCTGCGCCACACCGGGGGCGCATCGCCGGGCCGACGACCGGGCCGGGCGTAGGCGTTCATCGCCGGGCTCCCGCCCGTATCCCCGCCAGCAGTCCGTCGACCGCGGTCGGCTCGAACCGGCTCAGATCCAGCTTCGGCAGCGTCCGCAGCGGCTCGGGTAACGGTTCGCGGTCGATGACCGCCCGGATGACCTGATTCTCGAGCGGTCCCGCCAGCCCCAGCCGCTCCCACGCCTCGATCTCGGTCTCGCCGGGGTTCTCCGGGCGGGGCGGCCGGTAGTGCCGCGACAGCAGGGCCACGGTGACATCCGGCCGGCGCGCGGCGATGCGGTCAACCGTCTCGGCCAGCCGCTCACCTCTACTCTGCGCCCATCTGACCTGCACGACCCGGTGGGAGCCGCGGCGCAGCAGGTATTCGAGCCAGTCCGCCCACTCCTGGTCGGCGCCGACGTAGCTGATGGCGACCAGACGGGAGACCTCCGCCAGCGGCGTCTGCGGCGACGGTACGTCAGACGCCACCGGCGGCGTGGTTCGGCGGGAGGTGGTAGTCGGCGTGGGCACGGGGGGTGCCGTCCCGATCGAAGCCGCGCGCCGCGCCTCGTCGCCGTCGCCGTGGGTCCGGAAACCGGCTCTCCCGTTCCCGTTCACGTTCCCRTTCCCGTTCACGGACCCGGCCAGCGGAAGGAAGGGGGGCATCGCTTCCGACGGGTCCCCGGACGAGCCGGGGTGGGAGCCGAAGGCCGCGGCGGCGCGGCGCACCGCGAGGTCGGGCACCGGGTCCAGGGTGATCTGCTGGGCCGCGACGATCCGCGCCGCGAGCATGCGGACGAACCAGTAGTACCCGCCCGCCCCGAGCAGCATCTTGCGCATCATCCAGAGCAGGCCGCGCTGGCGATAGGTGTCGGGGAGTCCCGCGCTCGCGTCCGCGAGATCCCTCGTCGCGACCGCCGGGACGGGATCCTGCGTCGGACGCCACAGCACCCGGAGGAAACCGTCCTCCAGTCTGGTCGCACCGGCCTTGCTGAAATTTTCGATGCGCGAGTGGAAGACCTCCCACTCGCGCCCGCACCAGGCGTCCCTGAAAAAGGGATCGGAACAGAGCGCCACCATCACGCGGGTTCCGCCGGCGCCGGCGGCCAGGGCCAGGTCGGCGTCCATGCCGGGACGCGGACGGGTGTCCAGGATTCCGCCCACCGCGGAGCCGACCTGAACCCGCAGCTCGTACTCGAGATCGGCGTGAAAGCGCTGCACCCAGCGCCGATCCTCATCTGCCGCATAGGAGATGAAGAAGTAGTTCTTCATCGGRTACCCTCAAAAGCCAGCACCATGCGCCCCCGAACCTACCGTCACCCGGCGGACGGTGGCATCAGACGCTATCAGCCGACCGGCGGCATGGCGATGGCCACCCGCCCGGTTTCCTCAATGATCGTTCAACAACGATCGTTCAACACGGACGTGGCGGGTAGGCCGGTCCATCGAGCACGTCCCACGTTCCACGTCCCACGTTCTGTGGACGTCCACCGCCGGCCACCGGATGCCCCGGGCGGACCTCTCTGCTTTCCGTCAGATTTCCGTCAGCGCGTTTTCCCGGCGGCCTCCCTCAGCGCACTTCCCAGTGCTCGGGTTCGAGCCGAAGCCAACGATCAATCTCCGCTCGCCACCAGATCCGGGTCCCGCCCCAGGTGGCGGTGCGATTTACCACCGCGGCCGGGCTCGGCGCGGCCGGATCGATCCGGAGCCGATGGTCGACCGCCTGGCGGGTCAGACCCAGCGCCCGAGCGATGTCACCGGACCCGACAAGCAACGGTAGTCGATCCACGGTTGCCGACGTTAGCCAATTCGGGCCGGCCGATGCCGCCGGTGGCCGCGCTCCGTCCCCGGCCACGATCCTGGAGACTGCGCAACGATGCCGACACCAATCGGTCGGTGACCATTCCTCCCCAGTAGGCTACCGGTCGTCGGACACCCGTCGCCGCTCGCGACCAGCAGGACCGGCCGAGACCGGTCGGGACAGTCTCCTGGATGCACGCACCAGCGACACGCTCATGTGCTTGGGTAGTCACGTATCGCGAACATCGCACCGGCCGGGGCCGCCGGGCCGGAGAACGTCGTGGGATCGGAGAACCGTGGGCATTGACGTCGTCAAGGGTGGAAGCGTCGCGCTCACCGGAGCCACCGACGGCCTGACGCACATCACCGTCGGCCTCGGCTGGGATCCGAATGCTCCCGGATCGGAGGAGTTCGACCTGGACGCGAGCGCCATTGCCCTGCAGGCGGACGGGCGAGCTCCCAACCGCAGCTATTTCATCTACTACAACAACCTCAGTAGTCCGCGCGGCGAGATCGTGCACCGCGGTGACAACCTCACCGGTGAGGGTGCGGGCGACGACGAACAGATCGAGGTGCGTCTCGACCTGCTGTCCAGTGCAATAACGCGCATCGTCTTCCCGGTCAGCATCCATAACGCCGACTATCGACACCAGAGTTTCGGCGACGTGACCGACGCCTATATCCGGGTCGTCAACGCGTCGACCGATGACGAGCTGGTGCGGTACGACCTCACCACCGYCGCCGCGCGGGACACCTCGATGTTGTTCGGTGAGCTCTACCGGGATCAGGACGGCTGGCGCTTCCGGGCGCTCGGCCAGGGTGGGGTCAGCGGCCTGGCTGCGATCGCCCGCAGCTACGGCCTGGACGTCTGACGCGGCCTGGGCACCTCACGTGACCTGGGCACCTCACGTGACCTGGGCACCTGACGCGGCTTGAACGTCTGACACCGCCGGGCGCCGACAGGGGAATGGCGGGCGGCGCGGCCGCTGTCCCCGGCGCCGTGGGTGTACCGGGACGGACCGAACCGGCCTGGAAGATCAGCGTGGGATGGACGTGTGCTTGAACTCGTTCAACTCGGGCCAACCGGTCACCAGGTCGACGATGCGCTCCACCGCACGGATGGAACCCGCCGGGTCGGCACCGAGCGGCGCACGGTTCATCAGCCGGACGAACACGGCCTGATCACCGGCGATCCAGGTCGGCACGCCCCAGACGGTATGCGAGGCGACGTACTGCTCGTGCTCGGCGCGGACCTTGTCGAGAGCGCCATCGTCAACCCGGGCAAGCACCTCGTCGGCGGGCAGCCCCACCCCCGCGAGCGTCTCCTGGATGACCGCCCGGTCCTCCAGGTGACGGCCCTCGTCGTGACGCGCCGCGAACAGCGCCCGGTGGGCGGAGGGGAACAGATCCGGGTATTCGTCGCGGACGACGACGCCGGCCTGCAGGGCGAGGATCCCGGAGTCCTGCTCGGGCTTCTCCCAGACGGTGGGTTGCCCCTCCTCCACGTGCGCCTGCCCCAGCGAGAACGGGAGAAAGGTGACGTTCCAGTCGGCACCGGCCGCGAGACCAGTCAAAACGTGTTCATGTGCGTTGCGGGCGAACGGGCAACGGTAATCCCAGGTGATCGCGAAGGTGACAGAAGTCATGTCGCGGACAACACCGGGGCCGGTCCCGGTGTTCCAGCCAGCCCCGGTGTTCCAGCCAGCCCCGGCAGCCTGCTCAGCGGCAGCCTGCTCAGCGGGCACCGCGGCGCCGGCCTGATACCCGAGGCGGCGGAGGCTGCCGCGGCATCGGGTGGGGCGCCCGGCCGGGTGGATCGATCCCGGCCGGGTCCAGGCCCCGCCGCGCGGCGATCAGGCCACGCAGGTAGACCACGGTCGCGATGATCACGGTGATGTCGTCGATCAGGCCGATCGGCCCCAGCGGAATCTCCGGGACGGCGTCCACCGGGGAGATGACGTAGGCGAGGCCCGCCAGGGTCGCCACGAGGCCCCGCAACGGCAGCCGGTACTTCCGGACGGCGACCAGCGCGGCCACGGCCAGCGCCAGGACGATCATGACGAGAGCCCCGAGGGCGACGAGCAGCCCGATTCCGACGCTGTCACTCATCGCTGCCCACCACTCATCGCTGCCCGCTGTCGTTCATCGCTGTCCACTCCCGCAAGATCGGCTGGATCCGTCGGCTCATCGTGTCGTCCTCGAGGGATCGTCACCGATCCCTCGCGATGATCCTCGATCAGGATGCCCACCCGGCGCCATCTCGAACACCGGAACAGCATTTTCATCTGGCGGACACGCCGGTGGCCGCGCCGGTAGGCTTCGCCTTGTGTCCCGGACGGATTCCCCGGTTTCGCCCGGGCGGCTGCTGGCCGTCAGTGACGTGCATGTCGCCTACCCCGAGAACCGGCGGATGGTGGAGGACATCGCACCCGGATCATCCGACGACTGGCTGATCCTCGCCGGTGACGTCGCCGAGACGATCGCCGATATCGAGACGACGCTCAAGCAGCTCAGCGGGCGTTTCGCGAAGGTTGTCTGGGTGCCGGGGAATCACGAGCTGTGGACTCCCAAGCAGGACCCGGTGCAGCTGCGCGGCGAACAACGCTACCGGCATCTCGTGGAGATCGCCCGCGGGCTGGGCGTCGTCACCCCGGAGGACCCTTATCCGGTCTGGGAGGGCGCGGGCGGCCCCGTTGTCGTCGCGCCGTTGTTCGTGCTCTACGACTACACCTTTCGGCCCGCCGAAACGGCGACGAAGGAGGAGGCGCTGGCCCTGGCCCGGGAAAGCGGGATCGTATGCACCGACGAATGGGTGCTGCACCCGGACCCGTATCCCACCATCGACGCCTGGTGCCGGGCCCGGGTCGCGCAGACCCGGGCGCGCCTCGGCGACATCGATCCGACAATGCCAACGGTGCTCGTCAACCACTGGCCACTCGTCCGTCAGCCCACCGCGGTACTGCGGTACCCCACATTCGCGCTGTGGTGCGGCACCACGAGCACGGCCGACTGGCACACGCGGTTCCGGGCCAGCGCTGTCGTCTACGGTCATCTGCACATTCCCCGCACCACCTGGTACGACGACGTCCGCTTTGAGGAGGTCTCGATGGGCTACCCTCGGGAACGCGCGGCGTGGGGCACGCCATGGTCTGGGCTACGGCAGATCCTGCCCTTCCCCGCACCGCCGGCCCGCCGGGACTGAGCGCGATGCCAGGATCGAGTTCCACGCCGGGATCGAGATTGGCGCCGGGGGCAGGCTCGGCGCCGCCGGGGGCGCCGGCTTCGACGTCAGGGACGGCTACCGGAGTAACGGGTACCGGAGTAAAGAGGGTGGATCCGCGCCTGCTCGCGAGCCTGCTGCCCGCCGCGGCCATCGCCGTCGAGGCGTTTGAGGACGATCCCTCGGCTGTGCTATTCCCCGAGGAGGCTGCGCTGCTGAGCCGCGCGGTCGACAAGAGGCGCCGCGAGTTCACCACCGCCCGGGTATGCGCGCATCGCGCGCTGGAGGGGCTCGGACTTCCGGCGGCGCCGATCCTGCCCGGTTCCCGCGGCGCACCCGGCTGGCCGGACGGAGTGGTGGGAAGCATCACCCACTGCGCCGGCTACCGGGCGGCCGCGGTGGCCCGGGCGGCGGAGGTCCACACCATCGGCATCGAC
>NZ_MRUJ01000002.1:0-87000 GCF_002099325.1 Frankia sp. KB5
CGCGGCGATCAGGCCACGCAGGTAGACCACGGTCGCGATGATCACGGTGATGTCGTCGATCAGGCCGATCGGCCCCAGCGGAATCTCCGGGACGGCGTCCACCGGGGAGATGACGTAGGCGAGGCCCGCCAGGGTCGCCACGAGGCCCCGCAACGGCAGCCGGTACTTCCGGACGGCGACCAGCGCGGCCACGGCCAGCGCCAGGACGATCATGACGAGAGCCCCGAGGGCGACGAGCAGCCCGATTCCGACGCTGTCACTCATCGCTGCCCACCACTCATCGCTGCCCGCTGTCGTTCATCGCTGTCCACTCCCGCAAGATCGGCTGGATCCGTCGGCTCATCGTGTCGTCCTCGAGGGATCGTCACCGATCCCTCGCGATGATCCTCGATCAGGATGCCCACCCGGCGCCATCTCGAACACCGGAACAGCATTTTCATCTGGCGGACACGCCGGTGGCCGCGCCGGTAGGCTTCGCCTTGTGTCCCGGACGGATTCCCCGGTTTCGCCCGGGCGGCTGCTGGCCGTCAGTGACGTGCATGTCGCCTACCCCGAGAACCGGCGGATGGTGGAGGACATCGCACCCGGATCATCCGACGACTGGCTGATCCTCGCCGGTGACGTCGCCGAGACGATCGCCGATATCGAGACGACGCTCAAGCAGCTCAGCGGGCGTTTCGCGAAGGTTGTCTGGGTGCCGGGGAATCACGAGCTGTGGACTCCCAAGCAGGACCCGGTGCAGCTGCGCGGCGAACAACGCTACCGGCATCTCGTGGAGATCGCCCGCGGGCTGGGCGTCGTCACCCCGGAGGACCCTTATCCGGTCTGGGAGGGCGCGGGCGGCCCCGTTGTCGTCGCGCCGTTGTTCGTGCTCTACGACTACACCTTTCGGCCCGCCGAAACGGCGACGAAGGAGGAGGCGCTGGCCCTGGCCCGGGAAAGCGGGATCGTATGCACCGACGAATGGGTGCTGCACCCGGACCCGTATCCCACCATCGACGCCTGGTGCCGGGCCCGGGTCGCGCAGACCCGGGCGCGCCTCGGCGACATCGATCCGACAATGCCAACGGTGCTCGTCAACCACTGGCCACTCGTCCGTCAGCCCACCGCGGTACTGCGGTACCCCACATTCGCGCTGTGGTGCGGCACCACGAGCACGGCCGACTGGCACACGCGGTTCCGGGCCAGCGCTGTCGTCTACGGTCATCTGCACATTCCCCGCACCACCTGGTACGACGACGTCCGCTTTGAGGAGGTCTCGATGGGCTACCCTCGGGAACGCGCGGCGTGGGGCACGCCATGGTCTGGGCTACGGCAGATCCTGCCCTTCCCCGCACCGCCGGCCCGCCGGGACTGAGCGCGATGCCAGGATCGAGTTCCACGCCGGGATCGAGATTGGCGCCGGGGGCAGGCTCGGCGCCGCCGGGGGCGCCGGCTTCGACGTCAGGGACGGCTACCGGAGTAACGGGTACCGGAGTAAAGAGGGTGGATCCGCGCCTGCTCGCGAGCCTGCTGCCCGCCGCGGCCGTCGCCGTCGAGGCGTTTGAGGACGATCCCTCGGCTGTGCTATTCCCCGAGGAGGCTGCGCTGCTGAGCCGCGCGGTCGACAAGAGGCGCCGCGAGTTCACCACCGCCCGGGTATGCGCGCATCGCGCGCTGGAGGGGCTCGGACTTCCGGCGGCGCCGATCCTGCCCGGTTCCCGCGGCGCACCCGGCTGGCCGGACGGAGTGGTGGGAAGCATCACCCACTGCGCCGGCTACCGGGCGGCCGCGGTGGCCCGGGCGGCGGAGGTCCACACCATCGGCATCGACGCCGAGCCGAACGAGCCCACACCCGGCGGGGTGCTGAAGGAGATCACCGTTCCCGCCGAGGCGGGCTGGCTCGCGGCCCTCACCCGCACCCRCCCGGCCGTCTGCTGGGACCGGCTGCTGTTCAGCGCCAAGGAGTCTGTCTACAAGGCGTGGTACCCGTTGGCGGAACGTTGGCTCGGCTTCGGGGACGCCGCCCTCGTGATCCACCCGGGCACCGCACCTATGGGCCCGCCGGCACCGAGCCCGGCCGCCCGGGGCACCTTCACCGCGAAACTCCTGGTGGCGGGACCACGGCTGGCCGGCGGTGAGCTGACCGGCTTCGGCGGTCGTTGGCTCTCGGCCCGCGGCCTGCTGGTCACCGCGATCACCGTGCCGCACCTGGACGGCATCCCCATGACGACGGCAYCCCCCCAGACGCATCCTGCCTATCCAGAGGGATAAATCGGACACGAAAGGCTCTGGAAAGACAAGGAACCGAATCCTGGTCAACGGCCGCCGCACGGACCCACCGGACGCGACGCTAGGCAGGGTCGTCCACGTCCACGACGATCTCCCCGCCCAGCACGAAGCCTCCGGACAGACGCAGGTCGTCACCGCTCCAGAACGGAAACGGCGTGCCCAGACCTCCACCGCCGCACGCAGGTCGTGCAACTGCACGCCGCGCTGATGCGTGCCCGCCCAGACGTCCGGCAACGATTTCCCAGCTCGGCGTGCCACATCAGCGGCGGARGATCGTCAACGACCACCGCCATGCCGACATGGTTCACCGGGCTGTTGGTCGTCGTCTGGATCGCCCGGTCCGCCGCCGTGCGGCCGCGGAACAGCCACAGGTCGCCGGTCCGCCTCAGTTCCAGGGCATCGGCCAGGCTGATCCGCGAATCAGGCATGCCGGTAGCATGCCGCAGCCGACGCCCCGCAAGCCGACGCTGATGGTTCGACTCCCACCTGACCGGGCTGGGGCTCGGGCTGGAGGCGAGCCGGGTCCGGTCGGAGCGTTCACGGCCCGTTCTGGAGGTCACGGACGGTGCAGCGGAGACCCGGAACGCGGTCGAGTTTCCGGTTGGCCGTGACAAGGTCGGCGTTCAGGGTTTCCGCGAGCGCGATGTAGGCGGCATCGTAGGGCCACATGTTGTGGCGTAGTTCCCAGATCCGGGGGAGGAGCGGGGCGTGGCCATAGCGTCGCAGGTTCATGCGACCAAGCAGTTCCAGGGCACGTGATGCTTCGCCCTCGGGCAGCTTCCCACCGCGGGCGAGGCCGCGCAGCGTCGAGGCGCATTCCAGGTCGACCGCGTGCGGCGCGGCGATCCGCTCCCGGGTGGCCAGGGCACGGACCACGTCGGCGACGTCATCCGTGCCGACCAGAAACTCCACCAGCGCGGAGGTGTCCAGGACGATCATCCACGGTCCGCGCGCATCCGCGCTATCGCGTCCACGACGTCGGTCGCGGTCACCGTGCCGCGGGAGGCGATCGATCGGGCCTGGTCCGCGGCTTCCTCGGCCGTGAGCGTCGCCGCCTCGCCCTCCAGCAGCTGCAGCACATACTGCTGCAATGACCGGCCCGCGCGCGCGGCACGGACCTTGAGGATGGTGAGGGTCTCCTCCGGCACCTCGCGGACATGAATCGTCGCCATGCAAGCATTTTAGTCCCACCGCAAGCGCCATGCCATCAGCGCAGCGGGACGGTGTTGAGCGCCCGGTGCAGGCTGCCGAACTGCTTGTGATGTTCGTCAAACGGCACCGCGACGGTCTGGATCCCGAACCGCGACAGCACCGGTTCGGTCCAGGGCGCACTCGCCGTGGATACCAGGGCGGCCGGCTCCGACCGGAGGACCGATTCCGGCGGCGCGAAGGCCGGTAGGAAGAACACCCCCGCGGCGAAGGCCGCGACCATGTCCGGTGCCAGCGGACAGACGGCGAGATTGATCGTTCGCAGGGCGTCGACCAGCGTCGTCTCCCGGCCGGCGACGCCGTCGCGTTCCACCACCGCCGGGGCGTGCAGCCGATCGGCGGCGACGAGGGCGATCCCCGGGCCGAGGCCGAGCCAGGAGTTCAGATGGGGCTGGCCGTCACGCCGCAGCTCGTCGCGGACCCGCACCACGTGACCGAAGCTGGCCAGCAGATGCGGACGCAACAGCCCCCAGACCGCCGGGCTGGTCCGCCAACCGGTGCCGAGGACGGCCACATCGCCGCARCTCACCAGATCCCCGCCTTCCAGGAACAGCGGCTCCGGGACGCGGACCTCGGCCGATCGGCCCCGCAACCCGCGCAGCACGGCCGCCATGACGACCGTCTCGCGGGCCCGGTCCCGGCGCCGCAACCGGCCGACCGCGACCGCTTCACCGAGATCGACATAATGATCACGAGGAAACATCAACCCGGCCAGGGGACGCAGAGCGTAGCTCTCGTCCGCCTGGTCGGGGCCGATCACGCCGCGGGCGGCGCCGGGGTCGAGCAGCAGCCGCGGCTGGCGCAGCACCACCGGCACCAGCGCCGGCGCCGACCAGTCGTGGAGCGCCTCGCGGGCGGCGGCCATTCGCAGGTCGTCCTCAGCGCTGACCGCGCGGACGGCGAGCTCGATCAGGACCTCCCGGGGCAGCGCCGCGAGGATCTCGGACGGGGCACAGGGACGGGCCCCGAGGTCGGCGAGCGCCGCTCGCACCGCGGCGGACTCGGCCGCGGCCCGGACCGGGTCGTAGGACGGACGGGGTGCCAGGAACACCGACGTCTCGGCCGGCTGCACCACCGTCGGATTCTGGATGAGAACCGTCGACCCGGTCATCCGGTAACCCCGGTCATCCGGTGACCAGGTCGCGACCGCGCCGGCCCGGCACCCCCGACACCGGCACCCCCGACACCGGCACCCCCGACACCGGCACCCCCGACACCATCACCCCCGCCGCGACGGCGGCACCCGCCACGGCGCGCCCTCGGCCCCCATCGGCCAACGAGGAGAAAGGCACGGAAAAGCGGAACACGGCCGCGGGGAGAGCGTGGAAGCAGCAGCCGTAGACAGATCGACGGCGATGTCCGTACTCACCCGCCGGACGCCGACCCACAGGCCAAGAATCATCTATCCGATTTCTCGCTGGCGCGTTCCACCTCGGCATTATGCGACCAGGACGCGGAGCCCGGGATAGCGCGGGTACGCGACGTGCCGATCGGGCAGGCGTTTACGTGTTCATAATCAGGGTGAGCGACGGCGGCAACGGAATTAGATCCGCATGACAGCCGCGCCGAACGGAGCCCCTGCCGCCGCCACGCGCACCAGCCCGGCGGCGCGTGCCGCCGTGGCCTCGGCATCCATCGGGGTCGGGCCGACCGCCAACACCTCGCCGATGCGGTCGCCCGACGAGCGCAGCGGCGGGATGGACGTGCCCGGGGTGACCGCCAGCGCCACCCGCCGCACCCCGGGCACCGCCCGCGCGACCTCGACGCCGTCGACCGCGTCGACCCGACCGGGTGAGGCACTCAGGAAGCGGATCGCCGCAGCGGCGCTCGCCACCGCGGCCGGCGCGGGCCGCCCCCCGGAAAGAATCTCCAGGTAGTCCGCGGCCAGCGAGGTTCCGTAGGCCAAGTCGATGAGTTCGACCAGACTGTCACCGGGGATCCGCCCGGCGCACTCGATGAGCACCGGGTCGTCCGGGCAGCGGGCGGTCAGCATCCATTCGGCGTGCAGGATGCCGTCCCGGAAGCCGATCGCCGCGATGAGACGCGTCAACGCGCGGCTCAGCACGGCGGTCCTGGCCGCGGGTCCGGGGGCCGGCACGACGTGCCCGGTCTCGACCGGGTGCCGCCCGGGCAGCACCCGCTTCGCCGTCACGTTGACGAAGCTCGGCACGCCGTCGCGCACCAGCGCCTCCACGCTGAACTCCGCACCGACCATCCGGCTCTCCACCAGGTAGCGCCAGTGCAACGGGCGGTTGGGAAGCGCGCCGTCGTCGAGGGCGGCGACCGTCGCCGACCAGATGGCCGCCAGGTCGAGCGGCCCGTCCTCCACCGCGTCGAGGATCTGCACGCCGAGACTGCCGTGCCGGTTGGCGGGTTTGAGCACCACCGARCTCTCCACCCCGAAGGCCGCGAGGTCATCCGGGCCGAAGACCTCCCGCCAGCGCGGGGTCGCGATGCCCGCCGCCGTCGCCGCCCGGCGCAGTTCGATCTTGTCCGACAGGCATCGGGCGGCCCCGACTCCCGCGCCCGGCAGGCCCAGTGCGGCCGCGGCCAAGGCCGCGGCGGGGACGCTGTACTCCAGGGCCGGGACGACGGCGGTGAAGGGTCCCCCGGTGGYCGCCGCTGCGAGCACGACGGGGAGGAAGTCCTCGCTCTGGTGGTAGGCCGCCGGGAGCAGGGCCGCCACGCAGGGCAGCTTCTCGACAGCCGGCCGCACTCGCCGCCGGTCGATCAGATCCGGGTCCTCGACGAGGGTGACACTGCCCGGCGGCAGCGCCGAACCCAGCTGGTTGAGCAACGCCTGCCCGAATCCGATCACCAGGACACGCACGGGACGGTCTCCTCTCTTGGCATCCTCCCGCCCTCAAGGACGGAGCCTGCGCGCTACGTTTCCCGGTCACGTCGTCAGGCCTCGACCAGACCGCGGCCGCGGAACCCGGCGGCCGGCTGCCTCCACACGATCCTCGACGTCGAAGGGAAGGACATAGAAGGGAAGGACATCGGGGGAAAGAACGGACGCCGCATCGGCCGGTGACTCCGCGGGCGCGCCCGGTACCACTGCGGAGCCCCGGAGGAATGTGACATAAAAAGGAACCGCGACTTTGACCACGGCCACTCTGAACAATAATGGAAAAAATATCGTATAAATTTCTGAGATTTTCGGCAGGTCCGCCCCAGATCACTCATCCGGGGTTCGATCCGATAGCCCGGTGAAATTCGGAGTGGAACATTCGCCGTCCACCATTGAGATCCGTCAGGAGACGTTCCATCAGCATCACTCGGACGATGCTAACAGTCGCACACGACGGACGAGGCGGCAACCACGGAGCACCGGAAATGGTTACCCCTACTTAACATAGCGATCATGCGGCGGAGGGCGCCGTCGGGAGACCGGCCCACCAGGCTCGGGGCCGGTCGACTCCCCGGATCGGGACGCGCGGACTCCCGGCCCCCGCGGACTCCGGAAGACCGGAACCAGCAGCACGACGTCACGAATCGTTACGAATCGCCATGAGTCGTCACGTGTCATCACGCGACGAACTCGCCGACCAACCAGACGAGCACCATCGCGACGCCGGCGGCGAGCTCCACGACCACACCGACCCCGAAGGCGACGATCGCGGCCCAGGTCGTGCGGCCCGCCGCTCGCGCATCCCCCAGCCGCGCCAGCTCGGCCAGGTAGATCCCGACCACTCCACCGATCAGGAGCCCGACGACCGGCACTACAAAGAAGCCGATGATCGCGCACACCGCGCCGATGGCCAGGCTGGGCCACGGCACCCCCCGACCGGCCGTAGCCCGAGCCGGCAGGACGTACTTGGTGAGCGCCCCGATCACGAACAGCGCGGTCATGAGCGCCAGCACGATCCAGCGACCGACTCCCCCACCGTCCGCGATCACCCACCACAGACCCGCGCCCCAGACCAGGACGAGGCCCGGCAGTACCGGGAGGACGACGCCGACCAGGCCGACGGCCATCACCAGAGCGACAACTAGCAGCCCACCGGTACTTATGGCGCGACCTCCTTCACCGGCATCTCCCGATCTCCCGCGACGGTAGTGTTGCTCCCCACCGCCGCGGCAGCACTGTTCCCCGCCATATTGTTCTCCGCCATGCGTCGACCCACCTCGGCGAAGGCGGTGCGCAACTCGGCGGGGGCGAGCACCACGACCCCGTCCGCCAGGACACACAGTTGGCTGAGCGCCACCTGGAGCCCCTCCGTCGCGAGCTCCACCTCCCGCCAGCCGTCGGCGTCAGTCGGGCCCGCCGCACGGCCTGCAGATGCAGGAGCAACGCGGTGAGCCGGCTCGATCGCACGTCTGGGAAGCCTAGCCGTGAACCAGGACAGCAGATGGCAGAGTTTTCAGGTCACGATGGCGCGGTGACGACATCCTGGCGCGACTTCGAGGCCGCGCAACCCGCCCTCGCCAAGACCGCGCGCACCCGGTTCGCGGCATTCCGCCATCACATCCTGGCTACCGTGCGTGCCGACGGCTCCCCGCGCACGAGCGGAATCGAGACGAACTTCCGGTTCGGGGAGCTGTGGCTCGGGAGCATGCCGGATGCGCGCAAGTCCCGGGACCTGCGTCGCGACCCCCGCTTCGCCCTGGCCGCCAATCCCGGGCCGGGCCAGGACCTGGCCGGCGGCGACATCCGCGTCTCCGGGCGGGCCCGGTGGATCAACGATGAGGAGGTCCTGGCCTCCTTCGCCACCGAGGTCGGCCCGCCGACGCCGTTCGACCTCTTCCGCGTCGAGCTCACCGAGGTGGTCCGCACGAGCGTCGACGAGCCGGCCGGGGAGATCGTGCTGGAAAGCTGGCGACCGGGCTATCGAGGGGTGCGGGTGCAGCGCCGTGGCAACGGGCCGGTGCGCGAAACCTGGGCCGAGGAGTAGACCATCACGAGCCGCGGGACGGCGTCAACATCGTTGACTATCATGATGCCATCGACGATGAGACCAACGATCCCAAGGCGCCCCGGTCCGACGACGAGAGCCCAGGCTCCGAGGACACCCGGGAGGGTGACGCCGGCACGCACGATCCCGGCACCGACGATGACGAGCCAGAAGGCATCGGAACCGCCGACGCGGACACCGGTAGGCGGCGAGGTCGGCGGGTCGGGTCCCGGCGGACCCCACGGGGCACGCTGTCCCGGGAGGTGCTGCTGGCGGCAGCGATGGAGGTCGTGGACACGCACGGCGCGGGCGCGTTCAGCATGCGGGCCCTCGGCGCGTTCCTCGACGTGGATCCCACGGCGATGTACCGACATTTCGCGACGAAGAACGCGCTGCTCGACGCGCTGACGGACACGGTGATCCGCGGGGTGGAGGAGCTGCCGGAGACCGACGACCCCCGCCGGGACATCCGGGAAAACTTCCGTCAGCTCCGACGCTCCCTGCTGGCGCATCCGACCCTGGCGCCGCTGGTGCTGCGCCGCCCGCCCGGGGTGGGCGCCTACTGGGAGCGGGCTGATCACGCGGTCGCCCAGCTTCACCGCGCAGGCATGGATCCGGCCGACGCCGCCAACGTCTACCAGACGCTGCTCTTCTACACCCTCGGCCACACCCTCAGCGAGGCCCGCCAGCTCGCCCGGGCCGTGGAACGGGAGGGGGCCGGCGCCCGCGGCGGCCCGGTCGCGGCGGTACGCCCGCCGGCCGAACACCACCCGGATCTCTCCGATGCGGCACCCCATCTACGGGAGGAGAACGAGGCCCAGTTCCTCGCGGGCCTCGACCTCATCCTGCGCGATCTCCCCCGTTGACATCCTCTTCGCCCGAAGGGCGGAGATTCCCGCCGTCACGCGGGCGCTCACCGGCGGGGGCCGACCGGCGCGGGGCCGGGCTGTCATGCGCTGAGCTGGAGGCGTGGCCCGGCGAACGTCGCCATGATCTCATCAAAGGTTGCCTCCGGCCGGTAGCCGGCACCCGGCGCTTTTTCACCTCGCCGCCGGAGCGCGTCAAACTGCAAGGTCCACAGTTCGCTCTCCGTCGCCGGAAGCGCGACGACGACCGCATCGTCCTCGTCGTCCATCTGCCCGGTCAGCCAGGAGATCTGGTCCGACGGCAGCGCACAGACATACACCACCTCGCCCGCGGCGTTCGCCCGCACGGCGCGCAGTTGTTCCGCCTGACTGTCCATGCCCAAGGCCGCGCCCAGACGCTCGGCGACCAGCTGCCGTTCCCAGGCGTCGGCATCCTGCGCGATCCGGACGATGACACCRCGCACCTCCAGCTCAAGGTGGATCCGGAGGTTGACGTCGGGGTCCCCGTCGAAGTACCAGGCGATCAGGTCCGGCAACGCGGCACGCATCTCCTCGGCGGTCGTCTCGGCGGCCACCAGACCAGGACACTGCGGCGACCAGGCCGACCAGCAGGGGCCGTCCCGGCGAACCAGCACCGATACCACCTTAGACACTATCGATCACCTCCAAACGCCTCCTCGACCGTCAGCCCCACCTGCTTGACCAGTATCTGCCGGACGACCCCGGCCCGATGGTGATCCGGTCATGAAAAGCAAGACGAAGTCGTGGACGTCCGTCCGCCTCCAGCCATCGGTGAGCTGAATCGTCCTGTTTTGTCACTCGATATCCCAATCGTCCAGGCACTCGCAGAAGCTGACGTGCCTTCAACGAGGGAAACTCCCCGGTCACGGAGAGCCGGCGGCCAGGAATGAAACCAGAAGAATCGCACGGATGGTCGTGCGGGCGGATGACTTCATCTCGATACTCCACGTCGTGGTCAAGGACGGGACGTCTCCATGGTAGCCGAGAAGAGAAGCAGGACAATAAACTCGGGAAAATGGTGAATGATATACCCTCGCTACCCACCTGACATCAAGTTCCGTGGACTCATCGCAGCAGGACGAATGTCGCATTCATATCGCTACATCCGGCAAGCCGGCCGGAGTTCCTGAGTACAGCCAGTGTGGCGGGTGGCTCGGGATGCGGCGTAGCGGGCACCGGACGCTTCCGGCCAGGTGCGTCGTTTCAGGTGCGTCGTTTCAGGTGCGTCGCTCCGGYCGTCCRTAGATGTCACAGCGAGGAGCGGGCCGCTACGTGCCGCGAGCGGCGRCCGACTCGAACGATCGCGAACGTCGACGACCGGCCAGCCCACTCCGCCGGACCRCACCACCTGCCACCATCACCCCGAACCGGGAAGATTATATCTAGTAATACACGGATTTCCGCTCGGCAATCGCCCACCTCGGCTGCACCACCACACAGGGGCGGGCCTCTTCCGGAAGGATTTCCCAGGGAGGATCCGTTATTCCGAAAATCCGAGGCACGAGAACCGACCGGTCTGGAACCGAGCGTTCTGGAACCGAGCGGCCTGGAACCGAGCGCACCGAGCCGCCCTGGCGTGCTCCCCCGCGCAGGTTAGCTGCCCACCCGCCTTGCTACGGTACAACCGTGCCCGCCGCCGCTCGCTCGCTGCGCCGGCGCATCCCGGGCCTTCCCCAGGTTTGGCGTGGTGGGCCAGGACGGCATAACCCGCGCGAGTGCGGGAAAGGCCTGCGGACAGCGGTGACTTGTCCGTGCGGAACGGCCCGGACGTGCGGAACGGCCCGGAGGACCATCAGGACCGCAGGGCCACGGGAGCCAGACCACGAGAACGACGAGGATCGGAACGGCACATGAGGATGCTCGACGGGCGGTCGATGGCCGCCGAGATCGGCAGGTACGTGGTCGACGAGGCCGAGAGGCTGGCTGCGGCGGGAGTCACGCCGACCCTGGCTGTGGTCCTGCCGACCGCGGATCCGGCCGCGTATTCCTATGCCGAGATCATCGAACGGACCGCGGGCAAGGTCGGCGTGCACTGTGTGCTGCATGAGCCGAAGGGCGAGCCGGCGGCGATCCTCGACACGATCGACACCGTCGCCGCCGATCCGACCGTGCACGGGAYCATCGTCCAGACGCCGCTGCCAGGCGGGCTGACCTCCCGCGAGGTCGGCGARCACATTCCGACGGCCAAGGACGTCGACGGGATGAACCCGAGCAGTCTCGGCCGGCTCGCGCTGGGTCTGCCGAGCTTCGCGCCGGCCACCGCCGCCGCGGTGGTGGAGATCCTCACCCGGGCCCGCATCCCGATGTCCGGCGCCCGGGTATGCGTGATCGGCCGCGGCCCAGTGGTCGGCAAGCCGGTCTCGCTGCTGTTGCTCGCCGAGGACGCGACCGTGACGATCTGCCACTCCCGGACCAAGGGACTGGTGAGCATCGCCCACGAGGCCGACATCATCGTGTCCGCCACCGGCCATCCCCGCCTCGTCGGCGCCGGCTTCGTCCGCCCGGGTGCGGCCGTCATCGACGTCGGCACCGTCGTGACCGAGACCGGGCAGGTCGGTGACGTGGACGCCGCGGCCGTCTCGTCCGTGGCGGGCGCCCTCACCCCGGTGCCGGGCGGCGTGGGACCGGTCACCACGATGCTCCTGCTGCGCAACACGATCCGGGCGGCGCGCGCCGCCTGATCGGCACACCGGCCACCTGGCATCAGCGGGGCCCGCCGCCTCAGCGGAGCCCGCAGCGGCCTCAGACGGAGCTGTAGACCGGCCCGGCGAGCCGTACCCGGTTACGACCATCGGCCTTGGCCCGGTAGAGCGCGGAGTCCGCACGGGCGATGAGGCCGGCGAGGTCGCCGCGGGGGCCGTGATGTGTCGCGACTCCCACGGACACGGTCACCGACAGGGGAGGCCGGCCCTCCAGCCGGCAGTGGGTTCCGGCGACTTGGCGGCGGATCCGTTCCGCGACATCGGCCGCGTTCTCCAGCTCGACCTCGGTGAGCAGCACCACGAACTCCTCGCCCCCGAACCGTCCGACGAGATCCCGGGGGCGGGTCGCCGCCCGCAGCGCGTCCGCCACCGCGATCAGAATGACGTCCCCGATGAGATGACCAAACCTGTCATTGACCCGCTTGAAGTGGTCGATGTCGACCAGGAGCACCGACAGTGGACGCCCCACCTGGCAGGCCCGGTTGATCTCGCGTTCCGCGACCTGGCGCCAGTACGCCGGGTTGGCCAGCCGGGTCTTCGCGTCGGACCGCGCGGCATGCAGGAGCTCGGCGTGCAACAGGCTGCGTTGCAGCAACAGGACGGGGGGTGTGATCGCCAGCATGAGCAACGGGTTCGCCGCCCACAGCACCGCGACCACGATCGACGAGCAGATCTCGGCGGCCTGCGCGGGCACGAGGTCGCGGCACGCATGCCGGAGCGGGGTCCGGGCGGGGATGACAGGTGACGGGACGACCCCGGTCCGGTCCGGCCGGTCCGGCCAGCCCGGCCGGGCTGGACCGGCCGCCACACCGGAGCACGAATCGAGGCTCTCCCGACCATCGGACGTCGCCATCCCCATCACGGTCAGCCTCATCCCCATCACGGTCAGCCTCGCCACAACCGGGTAAACCGCAACCGCGGCGAGGAAGGCCAGCACCGCGACGCCGGACCCGACGAGGTTGTCGACGGTGAACGGCCCTCGATCGGGGCAAAGCAGCAGATGGACGCTGGAGGCACAGAAGCCCGCGATGCCCAACGCCGCGGCGTGGAACACGCGCAGATGCGGCGGCTGTACTGGATCACGACGGCCGGCGAGCCAGCACAGCGGCAGGCTGACAACCGCCGGGTAGAACGGCGGCAGCAGGACCGCCGCCGCCACCGTCCAGGTGGACAGCAGGTCATGACGTCGGGCCCCGGGAACGGTCAGATCCTCACCCAGCCGTCCGGACGCCACCACGGCCAGCGCCCCGAGAACAACGAAGGTGGCGAAGGCCGCGAGGTCGGTCCATCGCGGACGCAGACCCGCCGCCGCGAACCCGGCCATGCTCAGCCAGCAGAAGACTACGATTAACCCCCGCCGCATCAACCCCCCGGGCGCGCGCCACAGCATCCAGCCGTGGCCGAGCAGGCGCAGCACGGCCAGGCGAGGTTCCGTGACGTGGGCGCCGGCCAGGCGTGGGCCGGCCAGATAAGGGCCCAACGGCGGAGGGCCGATCATCCAGGGGCCGACGGGTTCGGCGCTCGCGGGTGGGGCGGACGCTTCGCCTCGTGCCGCCCCGCGACCGGTCCGGGCAGTCGTGCCCGCTCCCCGCGTGGTCACCCCGCGGACTCGCCGCCAGCCACGCCGAAGAGTGCCCACCAGAACGGAACCCGCGCCCCGCGCCAGTCGTATGCGTAACGGCATTGGTGGATGGCCTTCCTCGTTCTTGTCCACGGCCGTACCCGGCCGGAACCGCCCGGTGAATCCAACCTGGTCGCTGCTACTTACGGTGAATCTTCGAGAACGAAGAGTACGAAGGCGCTTCGCCAATTCGCAACCGTCCGAATGCCGGTTCTTAGCCGTTCGCGGCGTCGCCGAGCCGTGTTTTCTCCCCGGCATGCGCGCGATAGTTGCCCAGGAAATGGCACCTGACCTGCGACGACGAATGCCGGGCCGAAGGAGGCGTCACGACGGGCCGCCCGGTCGCGTCGGCTGCGGGACACCGCCGAGAGACCACATCCGACACGCCCGGGAAACGGCACGTCCGCCGCCCGGAGACCAAGGACGGCCGAGGGAGGGATCGCCGAGGGACCAGCTCGATGCCCGCCGTCCGCTCCTGACACCTGGCGGCGGCGTAGGGACCGACGCGTCGGTGACGCGGACGAACCGGTGACGCGGCGATCAGATGGTACGGGCGACCGCCTCGACCATCGCGGCGGCCAGGGTGGCCACGTCGGCGGGGGAGATGATGAACGGCGGCATCGTGTAGACCAACCGTCCGAACGGGCGGACCCAGACCCCGAGATCCACCAACAGCGGCTGGATCACGGTCATGTCGACGGGCTCCCGCGTCTCGATCACTCCGATGGCGCCGAGTACCCGCACGTCGGCGACCCCGGGCAGGTCGGCGGCCGGGGCGAGCCCGGCGGAGAGCCCGGCGGAGATCTCGCGCACCCGAGCCTGCCAGGGCGAGGAGAGGAGCAGGTCGATGCTGGCGTTCGCGACCGCGCTCGCCAGGGGGTTGCCCATGAACGTGGGGCCGTGCATGAACACGCCGGCTGGCGAGTCGCAGACGCCCGCCGCGACCTCGTCGGTGCACAGCGTCGCGGCCATGGACAGGTATCCACCGGTCATCGCCTTGCCCACGCACATGATGTCGGGGCTGATGCCGGCATGGTCGCAGCCGAACAGCTCGCCCGAGCGGCCGAACCCGACCGCGATCTCGTCGGCGATCAGCAGCACCCCGTAGTGGTCGCACAGCTCGCGCAGCCGCGCCAGCCAGCCCGGCGCATACCACCGCATGGCTCCGGTGCCCTGCACAACCGGCTCGCAGATGACCGCCGCGATCTCGTCGGCGTGCCCGGCCAACAGCCCCTCGATCTCGGCGACGTGAGCGTCCTCACACGGCTCGTCGAAGGCGCAGGCCGGGGCGGAGGCGAACAGATGGCGGGGCAGCAGGTGGCTGAACAGGTGATGCATGCCCGCGTCCGGATCACAGACCGCCATCGCGCCCGAGGTGTCGCCGTGGTAGCCGCGTCGGATGGTGAGCAGGCGCGTCCGGCCCGGCCGGCCCCGCCCGGTCCAGTACTGCAGCGCCATCTTGATCGCGACCTCGACGGCGACGGAACCCGAATCGCACGGGAATACCCGCCGCAACGGATCCGGCGTGATCGCCACGAGGGTCTCGGCGAGGGCCACCGCCGGCTCATGGGTCAGACCGCCGAACATCACATGGGACATCGTCTCGAGCTGCCCGCGCACCGCCTCGTCGAGCACGGGATGCCGGTAGCCGTGAATCGCCGCCCACCACGACGACATCCCGTCGATCAATTCCCGGCCGTCGGTCAACGTCAGCCGGGTCCCCGCGGCGGATGCGACCGGGAAGAGCGGCGTGGAGCCGGACACCGAAGCATACGGATGCCAGACCACCCGCCGATCGCGGGCGACGAGGTCGCCCACGTCCGCCACCGGGGTCTGGGGCCGGGGGGTGAGCGCGGGCGGCGGGACGGCGATCGTCGAACGAGGGGTCACCTCCCCACTCTCGCCCACCCCGGTCGACGGCGGTGGCCTGGGTGGCGCTGGCCCGGGCCGATCGTCGTGCGTCTCACACAACTGCGGTCTCACACCCCTGCGTCACCCGCCCGAGCTCGTCACCCGCCCGTCCTGCCCTCGAACCCCAAGCCGACAGGAGTCCAACTCGCGGCTACCCCCACTCAGTCGGCGGCGTCGAGGACGGCGAGCGCGTCGACGAGGACGAGGAAGTCACGGGGCAGGTCGACGCACACGGTGGTCCGGGCCGGGAGGGGTCCTTGACCCAGGTCGCATAGAGCGTGTTGAACTCCTCGAGATGGGCGCTATTGGTCAAGTGGACGCGCATCATGATGACATCGTCGAAGGTGACGTCGGCGGCGACGACGCCAGGGGCACGACCGATGTCGTGCAGAAGCGCCGCAGCGACGACATCGGCATCCGCGCCAGACCGCCGTGCTTGCTCGGCGGTCTGGCGCGTGCTCCAGCTGGTTGACACCCTCGTCCTCGTACGGATTGCCTTCCAGCCCACGCGGTATCGCGAGGATGCCAGGAACTGTGAAGTGAGGTAGTGCGGATGGTTCGCCTTCCATGGTTCGCCGTCTCGGTCGACCGGCCCCTCGGCCAGGGTGAGGCCAAGTTTCCCAGCGGCGGCATCGCCCCGGTGTGATCTTCGCGGCGGAGGCAGAGGCCGACGACCCCTGGCTGATCGTCGGCCAGGAGTGCCAGGTAGGAGTAGTTGCCCAGGCGCATCGGGCAGGATGTCAGTGTGGTCATCCCGATTCACGACATCAATCCCCTGCGCCGCCGCCCGGTCGTGACCTGGCTGCTCATCGCGGCGAACGTGGTGATCTTCGTTTTCTTCGAACCGGTGGTCAGCTCGGTCGCCGGCACGGAGACGTCGGCGGCACAGAACATCTGTGAGCAGCAGCGGTTCTTTCAGGAGTGGGGTGCGATCCCGTGGGAACTGGTGCACAATGCGCAGCTCACCGCCGCGAACTCCGGCCGGATCGGGGTGGATGCGGCCGGCAACCCGGGATGCATCGTGGAATCACCGCCCAGCTTCGACAAGATCCCGGTGCTGTCGGTGCTGACCTCGATGTTCCTGCATGGAAGCTGGCTTCATCTGATCGGCAACATGCTGTTCCTCGGGGTCTTCGGCAACAACATTGAAGATCGCATGGGCAGGCTGCTCTACCCGCTGTTCTACCTGGTCTGCGGATACGCCGCCGGGTACGGCTTCGCCTTGTTGGAGGGTGGGTCGACGAACACCCTGATCGGCGCCTCCGGCGCGGTCGCCGGCGTGTTGGGGGCCTATCTGGTGCTCTTCCCACGGGCCCGCGTCATCGGCCTGGTCTCCGTCCTGTTCTTTCTGCCGTTCTGGCTGCCGGCCTGGATCGTCCTCGGTTTCTGGTTCGCGTTGCAGTACATCTACTTCACCGGATTCGGCGTCGCCGACGGCGGTACCGTGGCGTACGGAGCACATGTAGTCGGCTTCGCGGTCGGCGCGTTGCTCGTCACGCCGTTCATCAGCCGGCTGCGAGCCGCCGGCCCCGGGACGCCGCTCCGGGTGCCCCAACACGGCTGGATTCGCGGCACGGGGAACTCGTCGGCCCGCCACCGCCGCCCCTACTGAGCGATCCCGATCTTCCGCGGCCTGACCGTCGTGGCATCCCGCCGGCACCTGCCGGACGTGGACGCCGCGACGGCGGAAGCCGCCACGACGACAACGGCCGCCACGGCGGCGACCGTCACGACCGTCGAGTAGTCCCGAAGCCGCGAAGGCCCGCCCGGCGGTCAGGCACCCCAGCGGTCCGGCATCAGGACGCCGACGACCCGCCGACGATGGAGTCGGGGGTGGTGGAGTCGGCAGCCTCGGCCGCGGCGGCGTCGTCGCAGCCGCCCGTGTCGGCCGCGGATGCCACGGCCACGGCTTTCCCGGCGGGAACACGACGTCGCAACAGACCGCGCCGGGCTCGCGGACGGCCTGCGTCGGCCGACCTCCGGCCGGGCCGCTTCCGGCTACCCGTCACGACCGGCGCGTCCTCGGCCTCCGCCTCCGCTGCGGGCCTGACGGGCTGTTCCCCGGTTGTCGAGGCGACCTGCGCGGGCTGCGAGTCCACGGCCGGCTGCGAGTCCACGGCCGGCTGCGAGTCCACGGCCGGCTGCGAGTCCACGGCGGTCGAGAAGGCGGCCTCACCGGTCTCGACAGCCTCACCGGTCGCCTCGGGCAGGTCGGCCAGAGCGGCATCCTCCGCCTCCTCCGCGACCCGCACGTCGAGAGCGACCGTCCGCCAGTCCTCGAAGACCTCCTGAACGGCGAAATCCGCGGCGAGCAGGGCGTCACGGTAGCGAACGAGCTGCTCGTACGACAGGGTCGGATCCGGCTGCGGTCCCGTCACCACGGGGACCTCGGAGGCCGTCGCGGTGGCGCCCGCGACAACGGCCGCGACGACGGCCGTGGTCACCCGACAGGTAACGGACCCGGCGGAGTCGATCGTCTCCGTCAGCGTCCAGGAACGGCTGGCCGCCGCGGCGAGCCGCGGATCCGTGAGCGCCCCGCCGCCGGCCTGCTCCGTCAGAAGCGTCGCGATCCTCGCCGCGACCGTGGTGGTCGCCACGTCGCCCCTACCCCATCGCACGACCGCACGTCCTTTCCCTCGATCTCTGTCTGCCGCTACGCCGAAGACGCCCATGATCGGCCGACCCCGGAGAATGGCGCCGGCACCTGAGGGCGAGAACTGCATCTTGACGGACGGATCGGATGCGCTACGCAGCGGGGTGCTTTTTGCCACATGGCGGACATACGATACAAACACCGGACGGCCCCGATCGAGGTTCCCCTGCTACGGCCAACGGGCCGCAGCGCCGCGCCGGGGAGCAGGCGAAACCTCCGGGCTCGCGGACGGACTCTGCATCCGCCGTCGGCACGCCAATTGCGACCTGGCGTAATCACATCATGAAGTCGCTCGATTACACCTCACCGGACTTCGGCGGACGCCGCCCGGACCTACCCTTTTCGGATGAGGCCGGAACCGGCGTTCACGGGTTCACCGAACGGCATCCGCCGAGACGCACGACACCGCTTCCGTGCGGTCGAGGTCACCGCCTCCAACAGCGAGCGTTATATTCTGCTTGCTGCAGGTGACAACAGCGACGGTCTTCTACGGCGTCAGGGTCGGGCGGAGTCAACGGTGTCAGACGAACTGGCGGACGGTTCCGGAGTCGGTGACGCACCGGGGCCTGCGTCGATCACCGGAACCATCCGGGTGTTCCTTCTTGACRACCACGAGGTGGTGCGTCGCGGGCTGCGGGATCTCCTCACCGACGAACCCGATGTGGAGGTGGTCGGGGAGGCCGGGCGGGCCGATGAGGCGGTCGCCCGGATCCTGGCTCTCCAGCCCCACGTCGCGGTGCTGGACGCACGCCTGGAGGACGGCAGCGGTATCGAGGTCTGCCGGCAGGTCCGGTCGAGCGATCCACGGATCGCCTGCCTCATCCTGACCTCGTTCGACGACGAGGAGGCGCTCTTCACAGCGATCATGGCGGGCGCGGCCGGCTACGTTCTCAAGCAGATCCGGGGAACCGCCCTCGTGGACGCGGTGCGCCAGGTGGCGGCGGGCAAGTCTCTGCTCGATCCCGCGGTGACGCCCCGGGTCCTGGTGCGGCTGCGGGAGGGACCGGCCGAGGACGAACGGCTCTCCGGGCTCACCGACCAGGAGCGGCGCATCCTCCGGCTGATCGCGGAGGGGCTCACCAACCGCCAGATCGCCAGCCGGATGTTCCTCGCCGAGAAGACCGTGAAGAACTACGTCTCCAGCATGCTGTCCAAGCTCGGGCTGGAGAGCCGGACCCAGGCCGCGGTGTTCGCCACCAGGCTGAACCCCTGAACCCCTGAGACTCTTGAGGCCTCTGAGGCCCGGGGCTCCCCGCAACCCCGCCGCACCCGCTAACCGAGGACGCCCCATCCCTCGCCGGAGTGCACGCGAAGCTCGGGCAACGGCGCGATCACTGGAACCTGCCAGGTCATGGTGGTGCCGATGCCGCCCGCTCCCGGGCCGAACTCCATCCGGCCGCCGAGGTCGAGCGCACGGTGTCGCAGGTTGGCCAGCCCGCTGCTGCGCGAGGCCTTGCCAGGGCCGCGGCCGTCGTCGCGCACCTCGACCAGGAGGTCAGCGTCGGTGACCCGCAGCAACACGTGGATCCGGGAGGCCCGCGCGTGGCGGGCGATGTTGGACAACGCCTCGCGCAGCGCCGCGAGCATGTGCGGGCGGATGGCCGCGGGGACCCCGCGGTCGATCGGTCCGTCCAGCCGGACCGTCGGGGTGATTCCCAGGGCCCGTTCGGCCTGGGCGATGACCGCTTGGATCTCGGCGCGCAGATCGGTCTCCTCAGCAGCGTTGGAGGTCAACGAGAAGATCGTCTGACGGATGTCGGAGATGGTCTGGTCAAGCTCGCCGGCGGCGGCGTCCAGCCGCTCGGCCGCCCGGCTGTCCAMGGCCCGGGCGAGGCTCTGCAGGTGCAGACCGGTGGCGAACAACCGCTGGATCACGACGTCGTGCAGGTCCCGAGCGATGCGGTCCCGTTCCTCGAAGACGGCCAGACGCTCCCGGTCGCGGTGCACCCGGGCCAGTTCGAGGGTGAGCGCGGCCTGCCCGGCGAAAGCCGCGGCCATCTCCAGGTCCAGACCGCCGAAGGAGGCCGAACGCCCACCCGAGCCGAGGACAAGGATGCCCAGCGCCCGGCCACCCGCCATCAGCGGCACCACCATGCCGACCTTCACCGGGAGGTCGGCATGGTCCGCGCCGAACAGCGGACCGCCCGGGGAGTCGGCGGGCACGAGCACGGCCCGGCCGGTGCGCATGGCCTCGTTCAGGCGGCGGTTGTCGGCGAAGACCCGGCCCCGCAGGTCGTCGTCCCCCTCCCCGTCGACAACCCCGACGACCAGGCCGGCCTCGTCGGGGACGAGGATCGCGGCGAGCCGGGCCGCAGTCGCCTGACGGGCCCGCCGGGCCACCAGGTCGAGCGCCTTCTCGGGCTCCGCAACCGACAGCAGCGCGGTCGTGATCTCCGCGCTGGCCGAGAGCCAGGCCTGCCGGCGCCTGGTCTCCTCGTACAGCCGCGCGTTCTCGATCGCGAAACCGACCGCGGCCGCCAACGCGCACGCCAGATCCTCGTCCTCCTGGGTGAACTCGCCGCCGCCGCGCTTCGCGCCGAGGAACAGCGTTCCGAACGCCGCGCCCCGCACCATGATCGGGACGTTGAGGAAGGTGTCGAACCGCGGGTGCCCGCCGGGAAACCCGATCGCGACGGGATGACGGGCGACGTCGGCCACCCGCAACGGCCGCGGGTGGCGCAGACTCTCCCCGATCAGGCCGCGCCCCTCGGGAAGCCTGCCGATCATGGTGGGCACCTCGTCAGGGAAGCCCACGTGGATGAGCTCCGAGATCTCCCCGTCGTCGCCGATCACCCCGAGGGCGCCGTACTTGGCCCCCACGAGCTGGCAGGCGGCCTGCGCGATCCGGCGCAGGGTGACCGGCAGGCTCAGTTCCCGGGCCACGTCGACGACCGCGTCGAGCAGGCCACGCATCCGGGTCTGCACGGAGGCCACTTCGTTCACCTGCTCGGAGAGCTGGATCAGAAGCTGTTCGAGCCGCGCGCGATCGACATCGGGGACGGGTCCGCTCATCGGCCCAGGCCCAGGGCAATGACCGAACCTTCGTCCGGGTATCGACGGAATTCGACGAAAACCACCGCGCGTGGCACCTCATTTCCGGTCCCTCGCTCCAGCAGGGTGACGCGCGGGCGCCTGCCCAGGCGGAAGGATTGCCTGCCATGCAGGATATCCGGCAAACACCCACTCCGTGGAGCCGCGGGCGGAACGCCATGACGGGCACCGGCCGGGTCTCGGGAGGCCACAACGCGCCGGGCTACCTCCAACGTAGAGTGTTGTTCATGGCAGTGCCCCACCTCTTCCTGCACCGCGACCGTGTGACGGACCTGAGCCGGGTCGTCAGCGCGGCGTGTACCGGGCGGGCCTGAGCCAGCGTCATCCTCCCGCGGCGCCGCCGGCGGCGCCGGTGGCTCGTCGCCTGCCGTCCCTGGCTGGCTGATCGGCTGGTCCAGCTGGCAGTTCCGTCGCCCCGCCCCGACGATCCGTCGRCCGCGCGACGCCACGCTCAGCCCGTTCGCACCGTGATCTCCACCGCTCCGCGCCGTCGCGCTCCGTGCCTGCGTCGCGGCGGGCCAACGCCGGCAGGACATCACCATCGTGCTCATTCGATGCGGTGACCCGGCGCCTCAGTCCCGCGCGCGGCACCGCTTCTCCCCGCCCGGCCGTGTCCGGCAGTGTGCCGGCGAACGCCACCGGCATCACCCGCGTCCCGGCATCACCCGCGTCTTGGGAGTGACCCGTGCCCCTCCTCCACCCGGTCCTCATCGCCGACCCCATCCTCATCGCCGACCCCATCCGCATCGCCGACCCCATCCGCATCGCCGACCCCACCTGCATCGCCGACCCCACCCGCAGCGCCGACCCCTTCGTGCCGGCCTCGTGCCTGAGCGATGAGCCGGGCCTCATCGACCTGGTGACCCTGTGCGAACTGACCGCCGCGCTCGCGGCGACACCCGAGGTCTGGCGTCCCGTCATCCGTCACCGTCCCGACCGCCGGTGGTACACCCGGCTGCTGCTCTCCGCGACCGTGGAGGTGTGGCTGATCGGCTGGTATCCGGGGCAGCAGACGGAGGTACACGATCACGGCGGYGCGCTGGGGGCGCTGACGGTCGCCGAGGGTTTCGTGGAGGAGGACCAGTACGACCGGAGCTGGACCAGCTCCCAGGTGCACCGGCACGGGACCGGGGCCGTGGTCGGCTTCGACCCGACCCACATCCACCGGGTCGCCAACCGCGGCCGGCAGGTCGCGACGACGATCCACGCCTACTCCCCACCGGAACTGTCGATGCGGTTCGCGCCGGCGCCGGCCGATGGCGGCCGGGCGGAGGATCCGCGTGCCGTCGAGATCCCACCCGCGGCCGCGGCAGCCGCGACGGTCCTGGGCCCGGCCGTCACCATCGGCGCGGCCACCGCGGCGATGGAGGCGGGCAGGGGCGACCGCAGGGCTCCGACCCACGCGGTGGCCGGGAGCGGCGCATGACGGCAACCGAGCACGCCACAGCCACACCACCGAGCCGGATTGACGCGATGCTCGCGGCGGCCCGGTCCCGGCTGCACCGACTCGAACCGGCGCAGGCCGCGCGTGCCCTGGCCGAGAACGGCGACGCGGTGCTGGTCGACATCCGACCCGCGGCGCAACGCGCCGCGGAGGGGGAGATCCCCGGCGCCGTCATCGTGGAGCGCAACGTCCTCGAATGGCGGTTCGACCCCACCAGCGACGCGTGCCTGCCACTGGCGACGGGGGACGATCTGCAGGTCATCGTGATCTGCTCAGAGGGTTACACCTCCAGCCTCGCAGCCGACTCGTTGCGACAGCTCGGCCTGTGGCGCGCCACCGACGTGATCGGCGGATTCCACGGCTGGGCGGCGACCGGGCTCCCCACCTGCCCGGCCCGCTGACCGCCGCGACCCGCCGGCCCGACCGAGGCTTCGACCGGCTTCGACCGGGCCGGCGGGTTTACCCAGGGGGTCTACCCGGGGGGATCCCGGTCGTGCCGGCCACGTCATCGCCGCCCCTGCACCCCGCAGAGGTCAGGGGCGCATGCAGCGGCAAAAGCATCGGATGTGGTTCTGCGCACATTTCTCTACCGAAATCATCCCCCGAGAACCGGGGTAAGCGGACCTTCGCGGGATCGTCACCCGTACGCAATCGAACCCGGGTACCGCTCCAACCTTGATCGACGATGCCCCGCCGACGCCCCTCCCGGGCCGCGCCGGCCATCCGGCAACGATCTTCATGCAGGCTGTTTCCGCTGTCCAGTAGCGCTTCCCCGCCCATCCGGCGGTACCCGGCGAGCCCGGCACCGGCCGCCGTGGCGACCGAGCCCGACCGACGGCAACACCGATCCCGCCCGACGGCAGTCATCTCGGAACGCGCACGGTGCGTGACCATCTACCTCGGCACACGCCGGTACGGAGCCCCGGACGTCCGCGTTCCGGAACCCTTGCTATCCGGTCGAGAGACGTCTACGTTCCTCGGTTAACGAGACGAGACGGGATCGTTTCCGAGCGGGGCTCCGGCCACGGTAGGCCAACCGAAAAGGCAGCGTCGACGGATTCCACCCGGAACGCCCGAGGGCTTCTCGGCTCGACCAGGTCGACCTGCCTGTCTGGGTGTAGGCAACACCGGATTCGGCGGTCTGGAAAAGCAGTGTGTCCGCCTTTGCAACGTCAGCAGGAGACGGTATGCCCAGTCAGCCCAGCGTGCTACCCGCTCGAAGCTTCGCCACGCTCAGCTCCCTGTCCGCCGCGTGTCACCACGTGTCCGGCGGTGCACGATGAGCGCCGGCGTCCCGGTTCTTCCCGGCCGTGATCTGCCGCCACAGCCGTTCGGAGCTGGTTGGCCCGCCTACTGGCGCCAGGAAGCGGCATGCCGCGACGGCGACCCGGACGCATTCTTCCCGCCGGACGGCCGCAACACGAAAGCCCGGGCCGCGGCCGAGAGGCGGGCCCGCAAGATCTGCTCCGACTGCCCGGTGCAGCGCCCATGCCTGGCCACCGCGATCTTCTGTCAGGAAGAGCACGGGGTGTGGGGCGGCCTGACCTCGGACGAGCGTGCTTCCGTCGTCCCCCGCGGGCGGCTGAGCGCGGACGACGCCCTGGTCTTCGCCGACCGGCTGCTGCTGTCCGTGTCGGTCGCGAGCTGAGCGGACCGCGCCCGGTGACCCCGGGCGCGTCCCGCAGCGGTGATCGCCCCCTGGTCACGCGGTGGCTCCTCACGCCGGCCGATCTGCCCGGATATCGGCGGCGATGATCAGGATCATGGTTCCAGACGGCTCGGCCGCGACGCCCTCGCTATCCGGTCGGGCCATACCTCATTGACGGACCCGGCCCATCCTGGGCAGTCTGCATGTCATCACCTCACGCCGCGGGGCGTGCGGCGCGGCGGCGCGGGGACCGGACGCGGGAGGGCGCGGTGGGCACGGGTATGGCTCCCGGCGAGGCCGGATTCGACGATCCGGGCGGTGGCGGCAAGAAACCCCGGGCCGTGCTGCCACAGATAGACCCTGGGAAATTCGCCGGAAAATTCTTTTCCCTGAATATCATACTTTATATCGAACCAGCCCTGCAGGGTCCTGCTCGCCGTTCCGCGCCCGCCACGCCAGGTACGGATTCCCGGCAACTCCGGCTGGAACGGCAATTCCGGCTGGAACGCGACGGACGTCGCGCCGTCGATTTCCTCCCCGTACGGCGGAGAGTTCGCTCGTGAAACCACGGCGGCGCCTTCTTCTGCTGCGGCACGCAAAGTCGGACTGGGCCGAAGGGTCAATCCACGACGCCGATCGACCGCTGTCCGGATCGGGCCGGCGGGGCTGCGAGCTCATCTCGCGCTACCTCACGGACAACAAGCTCGCGCCCGACCTCATTCTGTGCTCCTCCGCGCTGCGGACCCGGCAGACCGTCGAGGGCCTCGCGGATGCGCTCCCCCCGAACGTCCCGGTCCTGACCGAGGACCGGCTCTATCTGGCCGAGGCGCAGGACCTGCTGGACCGGYTGCGTGAGATCGACGACGGAGTGCCCAGCGTGATGCTCGTCGGGCACAATCCCGGTATCCACACGCTGGCCGTGGCCCTGCTGCCCCCGGCCGAGCGATACCGGATCTCCACGTTTCCGACGGCGGCACTCGCCATCCAGGATCTGACCGTTACGCGCTGGGCGGAGCTGGGTCAGGACTCGGCCCGGCTCGTCTCCTTCGTCACGCCGCGGGGCCTGCGGGAGGCCGTCGGACCGGCAGGGGCCCCGAAACCCAGCCCGCCGGCCTGAGTCGGGAACGCCGCCGGCCTGAGCTCGGCCGGCGGCCGAGCGCCGCGGCGCGGCAGCCCGATGAACTGGTAGGTGCCGCGCCAGGCCTCGTGAACCAGATCGGCACTGCACTCAGTAGGCCTGCTCCATGATCTTGGRTGCGAGGGCGAAGACGCCGCCAACGACCAGCAGTGCGCCAGCCGCGATCCACAACGGCACCGAGGCGAGCGGGAGGGCGAACGTCCCGACAACAAAGCCTACGATGATCAGAAGTACCGCGGCCCACGAACCCGTGTTGGCCTTGTGGTGACCGGTCTCACTAGCCACGTCCACTCCCGTTCGTCCTCATCGGGGCCGCCCGGCGACCCGATGCACATCGTTTTCCGGTGCGAGACTACCCGCGATCGGCATGTCCGATCCCGGATGGCGATGTACCTTTGCCCAATCTCGCCATTCTGCCCGATCTTGCCATTCCCTTCCCGCGCCGGGAGCCCGGTCACCCGAATCCGGCGACCCGCCGCAAGTCCACCAACTGGTCGTCGAGCCAGCGCCGCACGTCGTGGGTGCGGACCTGTCTGGCGGCCGCGGCGAGCCGACGATGGCGCTCCTCCATCGGCATCGTCAGCGCGGTGTACAGGGCGTCGGCCATCTGCTGCACGTCGAAGGGGTGCAGGGTAACGGCGAACTCGCCCAGCTCCTCGTGCGCCCCGGCCATCTCCGACAGCGCCAGCACGCCGCCACGCCGGTTGACGACCGCGACCTCCTTCGCGACCAGGTTCATCCCGTCGGCGATCGCGTTGACGATCAGAACGTCACAGATGGAGTAGGCCGCCACGGCGAGCGGGAAGTCCTCGACCATCCGCAGGTCGATCGGCTGGCGCCCCTCCTTGGTATGCCGGGCGTTGATCTCCGCGACGACCGCGCCGATCAGGGCGATGTAGTCGGCGTACTCCGGCACGTCGGTGYGGCTGGGCTGCAGCAGCGCCAGGAAGCTGACCTTGCCCACCAGCTCCGGATGCTGATCGAGTAGGGTGCCGAAGGCCAGAAAGCCACGCACGACGTTCTTGCTGGGGTCGGTGCGGTCCACCCGCAGGATGAGCTGACGGTCATCGTCGAGGAAGATGTAGCGCAGCATCGCCACATGCGCCGCCACCTCCTCAGAGGCCTGCGTAGCGTCCAGCGCCGCCGGGTCGACCGAGATCGGGTGGTACCGGGCGCGGACCACCCGATCCGCCACCGTCACCGTCAGCTGCTCCAGGTCGATCGGCAGGCCGAGCAGCTCCTGGGCGCACAGGACGAAGTTGCGGGCGTAGCGCCGGGTATGGAAACCGACCACATCACTACCGAGCAGCCCGCGCAGTAGTCGCTCCCGGATGTCGGCGGGCAGGATGCGCCACTCGTCCGGCCCCGGCCAGGGAATGTGGATGAAATGCGTGAGCACCGCATCCGGGCACTGCTCCCGCACCCAGTCAGCCACGAGGTAGAAGTGGTAGTCCYGCAGYAGGACAAGCGCCTTGCCACCCCGCGCGCGCACCTCGTCAACCACCGCGTCGGCGTAGGCCCGGTTGACCGCCGCGTAGCCGTTCTCGAAGGCGTCGTGCTCGGCCCGGGTGAACACCGGTGACAGCGACCGGCCGTAGAGGCCGTGCTGGATGAACCACAGGACCGGGTTGGACCACACGCTGTAGAAGTCGGCGTAGGCGGTCGGATCGGTAACGACGAGCCGGACCCGGATGGCGGGGCCGTCCGGGTCGCCCTCCACGAGCCGGGGCGAGGGATAGGTCTGGACGAGGATGGAGCTCCCGGCGCTCTCCCCGGCGACGGCGACGTCCTCCTCGCTGGCTGCGCCGCACACCCACACCGCGTCGTCGAGATGCTCGGCGAGTCCGGACAGGGCCGAGACGAGGCCGCCCGCCCCCCTGGTGACGGTACGACCGGTGGCGTCCCGGTCGAACCTGACCGGACCGCGATTGGACAGCAGCACGAGCGGCAGGTCGAGCGACAGGTCGAGCGGGTTGAAGTCCGACACGGCGGATGCGGCCTCCTGGTCACGGGCGGTACTCGGCGTCCGGCACCGCTGAACCCGAGCGCCCGAGCGCACGGGGACAATCCGGACTGTAGTAAGCCCGGCTTTCGGATGCACCGCGTTGCAACGCGGCTAGGACGTTGTTACCCAGACCTTCATCTGGTTACTGCTCTCACCCGAAAGGTGTCCTCCTGTAATCAGATGCCCCGGCAAGCCGCAACGGGGAGATCCCGTCCCACGTCGGGAGGCGTGCCGTGCCTCACCCCAGCCGTCTACAGACCGTCCCGGTAGTCCCGAACCTCCTGCACGGCCGATCCCAACGACGCCAGCGACGTCTGCAATGTGTCGCGTGTCTCCACCAGCGCGCTGGTCAACTGTTCGACCGCACGGTGCTCACTGCCGTCGGTCGCCGCGATCACCATCGCCTGCGCCTCCTCGATCATGYTCAGCGCGCCCTCCAACTGCCCGGCCACCTCCTCGGTGCGCCGGAACGCCTCGTCGAGCTGCGCCTTGACGTCGGCGATCGTGCCTGACACCCGTCCTCATCCCTTCCTGGAACCACCGCTCCTGGAACCACCGCTCTTCGATGCGCCGGCCGAAGCCTGCCCGCCGCCRAGGCCGAGACCGAAGCGGACCGCCACCGCGAGCGCGGCCAGCGACGCGATCACCCCGACCGGTTCCATCGGGGCGAGCCGGAACGTAGCCAGCACCATCACCGCGGCCGTGCCCGCGCCCAGGGTGCCCGCCCGCAACACCGCCTTCGCCCCATCCTCGCCGCCGGCCCCGAGGGCGACCAGAACGGCGGCGGCCACTGTCGACCCGACCAGGCATGGCAGCGCGGGCGCGGCGACGAAGGCCCGCAGAAGTCCGACGATCCCGAGGATGAGCAGGCAGGCGAGGGCGGTCAGCAGCCCGGCCGACGCCGGGCCGGTGCCCTTGGAGACGGCCCGCAGCTCGGCGGCCTTGCTCATCGCGTCCAGGCAGAGCTCGTATGCCTGGCGCGGCGCGGTCCGCGGGTCCACCTGCGCGGCGGACGGCTCGTGCGGGCCGCCGGCGCGGCCATCCCGCGCAGCCCGGCCCGCCCCCAGCGGCAGGCCATCCGACCGGTGCCGCTGCCGCGCGAGCCCCCGTCCCGTGCGGTCGGCCTCCCGTCCGGCCTGTGCCAATGATCGGCCCCGCCGATCGCCCGGTTCGGCCGGGACGTACCCGCCCCCGTCGCGGTAGAGGCCGCGATCCGCCGTCCCCTTCTTCGCCAGGCCGACCCGCGGGACGGCGGCAGCCGCTTCGGCCGAGGCGTCGCCGGCCGCCGAGCGCAGCTGGTCGAGCTCGGTGAGCCCATACTGGGCGAGGGGCTCGGCGACCTGGTCCCAGACACTGCGGACCCTGGCCCGGATGTCCTGGGCGGCGTCCCGGTGCCGACGCGCGGCCGCCCGGCCGTCCTGCCGTCGGTCGCGGGCGTCGCGGCCGGCCCGGGCCCGGGCCTCGTCGGACGCACCGAGCAGGCGCCGGTACTGCATCGCCGCCTTGGCCGGATCGTCAAGATCCGGGTCGCCAAGGCCCGCGTCGCCAAGGCCCGCGTCGCCAAGGCCCGCGTCGCCGAACAGGTCGGCGAGATCGGACGCATCCACCGGCACAGATCCAGCCACGATCCCGTTCCGTCCTCTCCCGGCGCCTGCTCGGCCGTCGATCCCCACGTCGCCGACAGCCGCCACGTCGCCGACAGCCGCCACGTCGCCGTCGCTTCCCGCCCCGTCGTCGGTCCGCATCGGACTACCCCTGATCCAACGGCGCGAACGGCACCACGGTGCGCGGTTCGGCCTGGACGTGCCGGTCGAACAGGACCGCCCGATTCGGCATGGTCCCACCGGTCACCGACCGGTGTCCGGCCAGGACGAACAGGTCGCTGCCGGGTACCCCGGCCGCCACCCACGCGGCGATGTCGTCCCGGTTACCCGGACCGAGGTCCTCGGCCAGCCGGGACACTCCCCGCCACCAGCCCAGCAGGTGCACGCGCTGCGCCGGTCCCCGGCGGGTGAGCGTGCGCAGGTCGTCCAGTCCGGTGCGACGGGTCACCGGGTCACGCGCCTCCAGCCCGGCCCGGCCAGCGTCCATCGCAAAGACGACGACGAGCCGCAGCGGCGGCGCGACCGGGCCCACGCTGCCGGTGAGTGCGGACTCCTCCCGGACACGGGTCTCGTCGGCGGCACCGGCCAGCACCGACCGCAGGCCGGTGACATCGGCGACCCGAACGGGATGCCCGGCCCGGCGCACGCGCGCCGCGAGCACCTCCGCGGCGGCGAGCGCCATCGGCTCCGCGACGATGATCTCGACCACCAGTCCACCGGCCGGGACCTGCGCGGCGACGCTGGCCGCCGCCGCCTGCAGGATGCCGACCGCCTCCCGACGCAGCGGACCGAGCACGGCGAGATGCCGGCCGGGCAGCGCGGCGAGCCGTACCCCGACCGCGGGCGGCGCGAGGTCCAGGGGCACGCCAACCAGCGCGAGGGGATCGACATCGTTCTCGGCACCGTCCCCTGAGCCGCTCCCGGAACCGCAAGCACGCCCCGGCGACGCATCGCCCGCCAGCAGGCTCGGACCGGTTTCGCCACCGTCGCCGATGATCGCTTCGGCCGCAACCGCCTCGACGGCCGTCGGCGCCGGACGCCCGTCCAACGCCTGGTAGATCGGGTTGTCGTCAAGAACCGCGGGGGCGTGACCAGCAAAGACCCGCGGGGGCCTCGCATTCGGCACACTGCGCGCGGTCGTGGCCGCCAGCCGCCCACGCAGCACGCCTATCGCCGCCGGATCCGGGAAGGCGACCCGGACGAGTTCGTTGCCCGCAGGATGGCCGTTGCGCCGGTTGACGATAGCCTCCCCGACGCCCGAGAGCGCGCCGGCAGCCTCGTTCGCCGTGGACAGCAGGACCCGTGACTCCGAGATCGAGGTACGCAGCGCCACGCGCAACGCGAACTGCCCGAAGATCGAACCACGCTTCCCGGCGGTGGCATCGAGCGCGTCGATACCGGACAGCGTCTGGCTGGCGAGCAGCAGATGGACCCCGTAGGCGCGGCCCTGGCGGGCCAGGACCTCCAGGTGCGCGACGGCCTCCCGCGCCACCGAGTCCATCGGGGTGAGCATCACCTGGAACTCGTCGACCACGACGATGATCCGCGGCCAGGCCGAGCTCCGGTCGGCCGCCCGCAGGCCTCGCAGGTCGCGGGCGCCGACCGCGCGCATCGCCACGGCGCGGCGGCGCATCTGTTCACGGACCGCCCGCAGCACCGCGACGCCGAACTCGCGGTCGCTCTCGATGCCGACGGTGTCGGCGTGCGGCAGGTAGAACGGGTCCGTCGGACCGGCGGCAAACTGGGCGAACTCCAGCCCCTCCTTGAAGTCGAGCAGATGGAAGCGGACCTGGTCGGGCCCGTAACGCGCGGCGATCCCGTAGATCACGTCGAGGAGCAACGTCGACTTGCCCGACCCGGCCTGGCCGCCGACGAGGGCGTGCACGGTGTCGTCGTCGAAGGTGAACCCCACCGGCCCGTCGGGGCCCTGCGCCACCTCGACACCCACCCCGGCTGCGCTGTCGAACTCCCACAGGCCGCGGGGCAGCATGTCGCTGATGGCGGGCGGGCGGGCGGCCTCCCGGGTGGCCGCCGCGGCGACCTGAGCCGCGACCGCTGCGACCAGCATGGAGTGCGGCGGCGGGTCCAGCTCGACCCGCAGCAGACCGGTCAGCGACGTGCGCCAGCCTCCCGCGGCGGCCCCGCGCCATCCCGGCCGATCGGCGAGGAGCTCGACCGCGGTGAACACCACCGACCTCGGCAGGGGTTCCGTCACCGAGTCCTCGTCCTCGTCGGCTCCCAGACCGCCGACGTCGGGATCCAGCGGCGTCACCGCATCGGGATCGTCTCGCGAGCCGCCCAGGACCGGCTCCACGCCGGACGGCCGGACCTCCACGATGGAGATCACCACCACCCCGCAGGACGGGCCCTGGGCCGCGATGGCGGCGAGCGCCCGCGCGCCCTCGTCGTGCAGCCGGGGCTCACCAAGCAGCACCAGGACGCRCCAGGGCTCCGAACGCGGAAGCCCGGCCTCCTCCCGCTCCCGCAACGAGTCGAACCGGCCACCGAGCCGGTCCACGGTGATTCTTCCCACCTCCGCCGACAGCTCCGCGAGGACCTCCTCGAGCCGGGCCCGCGTCGTGAGCGTGGGGGTGGCCACACCGGCGGCACGCAGCGGCGCAAAGCCGGCGAGCCCGGCACCGAACTCGTGGGGATCGTAGACGACGAGTCGGACCCACCCGGCCGGCGCCGCGGCGAGGACGCGGGTCAGCAGGCCACGCACGAGGTCGACCGCGGCGGGCCGGCTGGACCGGGTCGTCTCGATCCGCAGGTTCAGGCCGTCCAGCAGCGGGATGGCCAGTGGCACCGTCCGGTGCTGCGCCGTGGGATCGTCGGGCGGCACGATGACCTGACYGACCTGCCACAGAGCGGGCCGGAAACGAGCCCGGTCGCCGACCGGGGCGACGCCGAAGGGGCCGTGCCGCCAGTCGGGCGCCGCCCAGGACGCGCCGGCGAATCCACGCGCCCGGGAACGGGCGATCACGGCGGCCCGGGCGAGCTCCCCGGCGACGTCGAGCCGCCCCGCGCCGGACTCACCGGGGCCACCGGCCTTCCCCGAGGCACCGGCCTTCCCGGAAGCACCGGAGCCCACCTCGGTCTCGATCCGGTCCGCCTGCTCATCCAGCCGGTCGGCGAGCGCCAGTGCCGCCCCCAGCGAGGACTGGATGCCGGCCACGAGCGTGYGCGCCCGCCGGGTACCCGACACGTCGACCTCCCCACACTGTGTGTTGCCGTGCTCGGCGTCGAGCCCCCCGACGACCATGACACGTCCGACGGAGCAAACATCCCAGAACGCGCCGACCGGCCGAACTGGCCTGCCGGCGCGACGGTCTGGACACAGGGACATCGCCGGACGAAAGCATGCGACGACATCGGCGACGTTATCGGTACAACCACCCGCCGCCTGGCCGTTCCGGACGACGGCGACGCCGGGACCACCCGAGCGGGCCACCCCCGACCGGCACCAAACCAACGGCGCCGCGCGTGTTCAATGATCCGTCGGGGCAACCGTCCCGGTCAGGTAAGCCAGCGCACCGATCGAAGGGGCGAAGGTCGGCGATGAGCAGGTGGAAAGGGAACGTCGGTGACGGACGCGGCTGACACGGCTGACACGGCGGGCCGCACGGAGACGGCGGGTCCGGCAGGTACGGCAGGTACGGCGGCGAAACAGCGACCGCTCGCCGTCATCGACGTCGACGGGGTGGTGGCCGACGTCCGACACCGATTGYGCTTCCTGCGCGCCAGTCCCAGCGACTGGGAGGCGTTCTTCGCGGCGGCGCCCGCCGATCCCCCCCTGGCCGAAGGGGTGGAACTGGCCCGCAAGCTGGCCCGAGACCACGAGGTGGTATGGCTGACCGGCCGGCCGGAGCGTTCCAGAGAGGCGACGCGGCGCTGGCTGACCGAGCAGGATCTGCCGCCGGGTGAGCTGCGGATGCGTCCGGACGCCGACCGTCGGCCGGCTCGGGTGTTCAAACGCGCCGAACTTCGCGAGCTCGGCGCCGGCCGTCGGGTCGCCGTCGTGGTCGACGACGACCCCGCCGTGGTGGACCTGCTGCGCGCCGACGGCTGGCCGGTCCTGCGGGCCGAATGGCTCGCCTACGAGGCGACGCTGGGCAACGCCCAGGAGACCGAGGGCCGCACCTGACCATGAGCCGCGCCTCGGCGATGTCGGGTACGGCCCGCGTCCGGCGGTCGGGCCCGCCGGTCAGCGCGAGGCCGACCGCCGGTACACGCGCGCGGCGAACGGCCCGAACACCACCAACAGACCCAGACACCAGGCGAGGGACTGCAGGAGGACGGAGACGACCGGACCGCCGAGGAACAACGCCCGCACGGCGTCGACGGTCACCGTCACCGGCTGATGCCGGGCGAACGCCTGCAGCCAGCCCGGCATGGTCTCCACCCGGGCGAAGGCCGAGCTGGCGAAGACCAGCGGGAAAATCCAGATGAATCCCGCCGACTGCGCCGCCTCCGCGCTACTCACCGACAGCCCGATGACGGCGGACAGCCAGGAGAAGGCGTACGAGAACAACAGCATCAGCCCGAACCCGGCCAGCGCCGCCGGCACCGTGGTCTCCCCGAACCGGAATCCCACGGCCAGACCTACCAGAAGCATCACCACGACGATGAAGACGTTGCGGGCGAGATCGGCCAGGGTACGGCCGGTGAGCAGCGCCGACCGGCTCATGGGAAGGGAACGGAACCGGTCGATCAGGCCCCGCTGACGGTCCTCCGCCAGCCCCACGCCGGTCAACATCRACCCGAAGATCACCGTCTGTAGGAAGATGCCCGGCATCAGGTAGTCCACGTACTTGACCCCGTCACCCACGTTGATCGCGCCACCGAAGACGTAGGTGAACAGCAGGACGAACATGACCGGCTGGATGGTCGCGAAGATGACGAGCTCGGGTATCCGCCAGGTCTGGATCAGATTGCGCCGGCACATCACCCACGCGTCAGCGACGGCCCACGACAGCCGCCCGCGCCCCRCCGGAGTCAGCTCGATGGTGCTCATATGGTCACCATGTCCTTGTCATCCTTGTCATCCTTGTCATCCTTGTCATCCCGGTCGTCCTTGTCATCCCGGTCGTCCCGGTCATCCCGGTCGTCCCGGTCATCCCGGTCGTCCTTGTCATCCCGGTCGTCCTTGTCATCCCGGTCGTCCCGGTCGTCCCGGTCGTCCCGGTCGTCCCGGTCGTCCCGGTCATCAGGGTTGCCGGTGTCGCCACGGCCGTCGCCGCCCGCACGTGCGGGCGGCGTCTCGCTGCCGGCCGAAGCGCGCCCGGTCATGGCGAGGAAGACGTCGTCCAGCGACGGCCGGTGCAGGGCGACGTCGGAAATCGGCACCCCCAGCTCGTCGAGACCCCGGACCACATCGGACAGCACGCTCGCGCCCGGTACCGRCACACTGACCCGACGCGTCTCCCCGTCGGCCGTCGCCGCGCCGGATCCGAACCGGGCGAGCACCGCCCGGGCGGCCTGGACATCCTCGGCGGCGTCACCACCGACGACGATGTCCAGCCGGTCGCCACCGACCTGCGACTTCAGCTCGTTCGGGGTACCCCGCGCGATGACCCGGCCGCCGTCGACCACCGAGATCCGGTGGGCCAGCCGGTCGGCCTCCTCCAGGTACTGCGTCGTGAGCAGGACCGTCGTGCCGTCCCGCACCAGATCGGCGATCACCCTCCACATCGCCGAGCGGCTGCGGGGATCCAGTCCGGTGGTCGGCTCGTCGAGGAACAGCACCGCCGGGTTGATGATCAGACTGGCCGCGAGATCGAGCCGCCGCCGCATCCCGCCCGAGTAGGTACGCGCCTGCCGACCGGCCGACTCGGCGAGCTCGAACCGCTCGAGCAGCTCGACCGCGCGGGCCCGCGCGACGCGGYTGCGCAGACGGTAGAGCCGCCCGAACATCTCCAGGTTCTCCAGGCCGGTGAGCCGCTCGTCGACCGCCGCGTACTGGCCGGTCAGACCGATCCGGGCACGCAGCGCGTCCGCCTGCCGGACGACGTCCAGACCGAGGACCCTGGCCTGGCCGCCGTCCGGGCGCAGCAGGGTCGACAGGATGCGTACCGCCGTCGTCTTGCCGGCTCCGTTGGGCCCCAGCACACCGTGCACGGTGCCGGCATCGACCCGCAGGTCCAGGCCCACCAGCGCTCGTTTGCCGCCGTAGCTCTTCTGCAGGCCCTCGGTGAGGACCGTCGGGTTGTCTGTCACGAGGCGGACCGTACGACGAACCACCGACAGTTCGGAACCGAATAAGGGCGGGGGGCTAGGCCGAGCTCCGCCGGGTCCGACGACTGGCCAGCTCGTCGCCGGGATGGGTCGCCGGYGGATGACCAGGCCGCTCGCAGGGCAGTTCGGCCAGCTGGCCACGCATGTCGCGCAGGGCTCGGCCGACGGCGATGGCGAACACGCCCTGTCCACCCCGGACAAGATCGATCACCTGATCGTCCGAGGTGCACTCGTACACGGTGGAGCCGTCGCTGATCAGGGTGAGCTGCGCCAGGTCGTCCACGCCGCGGGTACGCAGATGTTCCACCGCCACCCGGATGTTCTGCAGCGACACACCGGCCTCGAGCAGCTTGCGGACCACGCGCAGCACCAGGACGTCACGAAAGGAGTACAGCCGTTGGCTGCCGGAACCGGACGCGTCGCGGACGCTGGGGACGACCAGAGCGGTCCGAGCCCAGTAGTCGAGCTGGCGGTAGGTGATGCCCGCCGCGGCGCAAGCCGTCGGCCCCCGGTACCCGACGTCGTCCCCCGGCGGTTCGGGAATCTCATCCGGAAAGAGCTGGCCCTGTTCGATCATCGCTGTACGCACTTCGCCGCCATGCCAGCCCCATCCTCTGGACCGTTCCGGATCCGTCCCGACCGCCGACGTCACCCGACGCCGCCATCCCGGACACCCGGCCCGATCGAACCGTTTCCACTGTCGTGYGGCCTGCCACGATCACCTCGACCGCACGACTCCCCGACCACCGACGGCCGGCGAGGCCGCGACGTGGCACCCCTGTGCCCGTGATCCGGGACCGCCCGTCCACCCGTCGGCACGGAACCGGGCAGAGCACATCACGCCGTTGCCACAGCCCGGCAAGGTCAGAGCCGGAGAGAGCCCGTTCCGCCACGTCTACCGCGGGCAGGGGCACGAACTCTACGGTCGGGCTCTCCCGACCGTAGGAGCGACGCGCGGTTCCTTCAATGATCTAAGCCGGCGTGTCTGGAGTCCAGCGGACGCCATTCAACAGATCGGTCAAATCGGAAGCTCGCCCCGATACTGCCCGCACTGTGGATCACAGTGGATCACAGCCGACCTCGGCCACGGCTCGCTGAAAGTCTCAGCGGCCGACCTGCTCCCAGGCGGGCACGCCAAGGGCCGGGAAACCTCAGGAGCCGGGGGTGTTGAAATCCTCCGGGGAGATCGTGTCAAGGAACTCCCGGAACTTCTCCAGCTCGCTCTCCTGTTCTTGTTCCTGTTCCTCGGGAACGGTGATCCCGGCCTCGGCCAGGACCGCCTCGACCCCGTAGACCGGCGCTCCCATCCGCATCGCCAACGCGATCGCGTCGGACGGCCGGGCGGAGACCTCCACCCCGTTGCCGAACACGAGCGTGGCGAAGAAGACGCCGTCCTGAAGGTCGGTGATGGTCACCCGGGTCAGGTCCGTCTGCAGCGCACGCAACACGTCCCGCATCAGGTCATGGGTCATAGGTCGAGYCGTCGTGATGCCCTCCTGGGCGAAGGCGATCGCCGTCGCCTCGACAGCACCGATCCAGATAGGCAGATACCGCTCACCGCCCACCTCCTTGAGCAGGACGATCGGCTGCTTCGACGGAAGCTCGACTCGCACGCCGACGATGTCCAGCCGATGCACCGATCTACCTCCTCGCAGGTGGGGCGGGGCGGGATGTTGTGACCGGAGCCAGAAAACCCCACAGGGGAGACAGTATCCCCGCTTCCGTCCGGCGTCAGCGCGCCCACCGGTTCGGCTGTCCGGCAAGGCACTCCGAGCGCAGCCCCGACAGCCTCCTCACCTTGGTCTCAACTCGATCGTCCCGCCGCCAGCCGGGAGCGCAACAGGGCCGCGTGCAAGCGGACCAGCAACGCCGCCAGCTCATCGGCGGTCTCGGCGTGCCGTCCCGAACCCTCACCACCGCGCTGGCCCCGCAACGGGGCGACGGCGGCCTCGATGAGACCAGCCTCACGGTCGGCCACCGTACGGGCGGCCCGCAGATGCCGGGGCTGCACGCCGTGGCCGGCCAGCAGCGCCACGGTCCGCGCGACGAGCAGGGCGTCGGAATCGTAGTACCCGCCGCCGGCGATCGGACCCACCAGGCCGTGCTGTTCCAGCTCGGTCAGGGCCTCGTCGCCGAGCCCCGCGGCGGCGAGAAGCTCCCGGCGCGACATTCTGACCCTTTCCGCCCCGAGGAACGCGTCCAGGCCGGTAGGGGCCGGATGCGGGGGCAGCGCGCGGGGTCCAGGCCGATGCACCGGGGTCTCACCGCGGTCGAGCGACGCCAGCTCCTCCTTGATCACGCGCAGCGGAAGAAAGCGCTCCCGCTGCGCGTGCAGGACGTAACGGAGCCGGGCGACGTCGTCGACCGAGTACTTGCGGTAGTTCGCGCTGGTACGGGCGGGTTCGACGAGTCCCTCCGCCTCGAGATAGCGGATCTTCGACAGGGTGATGTCGGCGAAGTCCGCCCGCAGACGGTCGAGAACCTGGCCGATGTTGAGCACCTTCGCGTTCTGTCCGGCCTGGTCCGAGCGCGTTGCGCCCGAACGCGGGGCCGACGATGCCGCGGCGAGGCCGCCGCTCACCGTGGGTCCTTCCTCGTCACCGTGCCGCTGACCCCCCGTAGCTCGCGCCAGTCAGGAACACCAGTCGGAACTTGCCGATCTGCACCTCGTCGCCGCTGGTGAGCTCAGCCGAGTCGATCCGCTCGCGGTTGAGGTAGGTACCGTTCAGGCTCCCGACGTCGCGAACCGAGAAGCCCTTGGTGTACGGCGAGCGATGGAACTCCGCATGCCGACGGGAGACGGTCACATCGTCGAGGAAGATATCGCTCTCGGGATGGCGGCCGACGGTCGTCATGTCGGCGTCCAGCAGAAAACGACTCCCCGCATTCGGCCCCCTCTTGACGACGAGCAACGCCGAGCCGGGAGGTAGCGCGTCAACGGCGGCCACGGCGTCCCGCTCGGTCGACTCGTCGACGTGATCGCCCTCGATGCCGGACAGCGCGGCCGCCAGGTTCAGCGTTGACGTCTGCTCCGCGGGTCTCTCCGGCGCCACGGGCTCACCCGGACGTACCAGAGGAGACCCGCACCGCGCGCAATACAGCGCGTCGGACGGGTTCTGCTGTCCGCACCTCGTGCAGAACACAGTCGCGTCCGCTTCCTGCCGGGATCCCGCACGGGCGGGGTACCCCAGCCGCTTCGGCCGCCACCGGACGGGCGGYGGGAACGTCTCTGCCAACACTGCGATGGTGGTAGCCAGACGTCCGCAGCCCACCCCCATCACCAGGATGATCACATGGCGACGGTCGGGCCGTCCACGATCGTGCCCCGGTGCACTCCGAGGCTAGTGCATCGCGGGCACGGTCGTGAAAAGAGTGCGACCCGTGTTGTTCGGCGTGGCGTGGCCCACCACCCACCAGAAGCACAAATCAGATACTCTCAGTTTTCCTTCACGTGCTCCGCGTACTCTTCGGCGGTCAGTAGGCCGGTGACGTCGGCGACATCCGCGACCGTGAGCTCGACGAGCCAGCCTTCCCCATAGGGATCAGAGTTGATCAGTTCCGGCGCACCGGCAAGTGCCTCGTTGCGCGCCGTCACCTCTCCGGCGATCGGCGCGTAGATCTCGGACACGCTCTTGGTCGACTCGACCTCTCCGAAGGACTCACCGGCCTGGACCGCGGAGCCGAGGTCGGGCAGAGAGACAAAGACGATGTCGCCCAGCGCCTCCTGCGCGTAGGACGTGATGCCGACCCGTGCCGTGCTCCCGTCGAGCCGGATCCATTCGTGCTCACGGGTGTACTTCAGGTCGTCCGGGTACACCGGAGATCGCCTCCCCTTGCTCTGACCACTGCGCGGACCGCTCTGCGCCGCCCGGCCCGACGCCATACCGTGCCGCGCCGCGCCGTGAACTCCACCAGGAACCACGTTCCTCGGCTGGCCCGGGGACAGGGGGTCTCCTATCCGGCCGGACGGGCGTAGCGAGGACTCGGAGCGGGTCGCAGCGCACGGATCTCGATGTGCTCGGAGGTCCGAACGGTCGCCTGCGCCCCGTCCCGTGCCGCTACCGTATCGAGCACCCCGCCGGGGATCCGCATCGCCTGGTCCAGCGTGTGGGCGTCGCCCACCACCCGCAGCACGTACGGCGGCGCGATCGACGTGCCGTCGACCACCAACCCCCGCCCGGGCTCGTCGGCCACGTAGGTCGAGACGACCGCTCGGACCCCGGCGATCTCGATCGCCTCGGCGCCCGCGTCCCGTAGCTCCTGCAGGGCGTCGACGAGGATCGAGGCGTCGACCGCGCGGTGAGGGTCCTGGATCGTCAGCTCGAGCCCCGATCCGGTGACCGGCACCATGCCGGTGAGGATCGCCAGCCGGTCGGCCTCGCGACGCACCTCGTCCGGCCCGGCCGCCGGGGCCGGCACCGACGTCGGCACGGGCGGCATCATCGGTTCCGCCTCCCGGCGGAGCTGCTGCTCCCGGGCTGCCAGGGACCGGTCGACGGCGCCGATCGCACCGAGGGTCGCGGCGAGCTCGTCCGGCCGCGCGGTGGCGAGTCCGAAGGACGGCTGCGCGGACCGGGTCGCGGCGACCGCGGCGAAACCGAGACCGGCGAGCAGGACCAGACTCAGGGCACGCCGCGTCCGGGCACGACCCGGCCGGACGTGCCCCGGAACCGGGCTCGGTGTCGGCTCCGACGCGACAGGGACCACGACGGGCGACGTGGGCGGGTCCGACGGCGCATCGGAGACCGGCGCATCGGAGACCGGCACCGGATCGGGCTTCGGATCGGATGCGGACTTCCGTCCGGGCCCGGATTCCGAAGGGTCGCCTGTCGAGGTCACCGCCATCGTCAGACCTTGATCAGATGTTGGCGCAACGCGGTCGCGGTGGTGAAGATGCGGATGCCCAGCACCACGACCACCGCGGTGGACAACGCGCCGCCGAACCCGATCAGGTCGCCGAGCAGCACCATCAGGACGGCGATCGCGACGTCGAAGACGAACGAGACGATGAACACCCGGTCGTCGAACACCCTCTCCGCGACGGCCCGCGCGCCGCCGAGAGCAGCGTCCACCGCGGCCACCACGGCGACTGGGAGGTAGGGATCCATCCAGTCGGGGACGGTCGGGCCCAGCACCAGGCCGGCCGTCACGCCCAGGGCAAGGGCTACCACGGCGATCATGATTCGCTCCGTCGAGCATGCCGCAGCACCTGGGGATCGGCCGCGGGCAGGGTCAGGTTTCTGACGGTGACGACCGACAGGGAGGTCACCGGTGAGTCGGGACGATGCCGCAGCCGGTCGATCACGGCGGACTCCTCGAGACGCCGCACGAGATCGTCCGGATCACCCACCGCTTCGACGGTGTACGGCGCGATCATCGGTACGAATCCGACGAGAATGAGATCACCGGCCGCCCGGATAGCGCTGAGAGCCGTCAGGCGGACGCCGTTGACCGCGACAGCCTCGGCACCCGAGATCCACAGCACGTTGACGAGATCGGCAAGATCTCGATCTTGAATCCGGGTCCAGTCGGACGCCGGTGCGGGGTGGGGACCGGCGAGCCCGGTCAACGGGCGCAGCGGGGTGGGTGCCGTTGACGCACGAGGTGCCGACGGTGCCGACGGTGCCGACGGCCCGGGGGCGGTCCGGTCCGCGAGCTCGATCCGGGCACCCGGTCCACGCACGGGGGACCAGCCTGCCGCCGGCCCGAGATCCGACAGCGCCGCCGTGGCCCAGGCCAGCTCACGCTCGGCCCGGGCGCGCTGTTCCCGCGCCGTCTTCACCCGCAGGCGCAGCTCGCCGACCCGGGTCGCGGCCGCAGTGGTCACGGCGGATCGCTCATGTATCTTCGCGCGCAGGGCCGCGACGAGCTCCGCACGTTCCCCGGCCGTCGTCGCGGCACGCCGGGCCCCGGTCGCGATCACCAGGCCGAGCAGGCCGAGGACGAGGGCCAAGGCGAGGGGACGCTGCCAGGGGCGACGGGGCCGCCCGGAGACTCCGCAGGGATCCGAAGGGCCGGCGGCCCCGGGGCATACCGGCCCTCGGCGTGGCCATCCGGTCCGTTCTCGCACATTCGGCATTCTGACCGACCGGACACCGAGCGCCGCCGACCAAGGCCTCGCCGCGCGTGCCGCGGCTACCGCGCCTCGACCACCTCGACCCAGCGCCGCAGCAGCACGTGGGCCTCCTCGATGTCGGCGCCCTCCGACCACAGGTGGGTGACCGCCTCGCTCGGGTCAGGCAACACCAGGATCCAGGAGCCGTCCGGACCGACGATCCGAACCCCGTCCGTGGTGTCGATGACATACCCCGTATCCGGGTCGACCGACTCCACCACGCGACGCATGACGGTGCCCTTGACCGCCCACGGGGTGGGCACTGAACGGCGCAGGATCGCCACCGAAGGTATCCGGGCGTCGATGGTGCTGAGTGTCAGCCGGGTCCGTGCCACCAGGGCCAGCAGTTTCACGAACGCCGCGATCCCGTCGATCGCGGGGGCGAACTCGGGGACGATGAAGCCGCCCCGCCCGTCGGCGGCGAAGACGATGCCGTCGTCACGGGCGACCCCGGTCAGCGCCGCCGCCGACAGGGAGGTCCGGCGTACCGTCAGCCCGTGGAAGCGGGTGACCTGGTCGGCTACCCGGGTGATGGTCACCGGGAGGGCTACCTCCGCGCCGGGATTCTCCGCCGCGACGAGGTCGAGGAACACCAGCAGGGCCCGGTCATCGTCGATAAGGTCCCCCCGCTCGTCAACGATCGTGACGCGCTCGCCGACATGATCGAACCGCACGCCGAAGGCCGCCCCGGAGCTGGCGACGAGGGCGCCCAGGCGGTCGGTGGCCCGCAGATCCTCCAGGGCGCTGCGGGGCGGGATGGTCTCGTCAACGCGTCCGTTGACGGTGAGCACGTCAACGCCGAGCCGGCCGAGCAGTGTCGGCAGCACCAGGGACGCCGAGCCACCCGAGGAATCAACGACGATCTTGAGATCCGCCTCGGCGACGCCGGCGGTATCGACCCGGTCGAGCAGATCCTGGATGTAGAGATCCATGGTACGGGCCGGGAAACGCAGGTCACCGATCTCACCGGGAAAGGCCCGGCGGAACTCCTGGCGGGAGAAGACCCGGTCTAGCTTGCGCTGTGCCACCGGGGAGAGGTCGTCGCCGTCGGCATCCAGGAAGATGATGTCGATGCGTTCCGGGTCTCCGGGGGTGGTGCGCAGCATGATCCCCCCGGCGGCGTTGGACGAGCGGACGTCGAAGCGGGTGACCGGCATCGGTGCCACCTCGAGATCACGGACGTTGATGGCGCCGGCGGTCAACGCGCTGATGACGGCCCGCTTGAGGGCCCGGGCGGCGCGGGAACCGTCCCGCGCGGTGGTGACGGTGGCCCCCTTCTTCAGGGTCGTGGCGTAGGCGCCGGCGAGGCGCACCACCAGCTCCGGGGTGATCTCCGCGTTCACCAGGCCGGACACCCCGCGCGGCCCGAACAGGGTCCGCTGGCCGCGGGACTCCCAGATGACGGAGGTGTTGACGACCGCGCCGGCCTCGATCGTCTTGAACGGATACACCTTCACGTCATGGGAGACGAACGCCTCCTCGCGGACGACGCACTCGTCTCCGACGACGGCGCCCTCCTCGATCCTGGCCGCCCGCAGCACGTCGGTGCTCTTGCCGATGACGCAGCCGCGCAGGTTCGTCTGCGGGCCGATGAGCGCGTTGTCCTGGACGATCGCCCGGTGCAGGAACGCGCCGCTCTTCACCAGCACGTTGCTGCCCAGCACGGAAAACTCCCGCAGCTCGGCGCCGGCCTCCACCTTGCTGTAGTCACCGACCACGAGCGGCCCCTTGAGGATCGCCTCCGGATGGACCTCGGCGTCCTCACCGATCCACACCCCGGGGGACACCTCGAAACCGCCGATCTCCACGTCGACCTGGCGGTTGAGCACGTCGGCCTGGGCCCGTTGGAAGCTCGCGATGGTGCCGACGTCCTCCCAGTACCCGGACGCCACGTAGCCGTACACCGGGGCACCCGCCTCGACCAGCCGGGGGAAGATGTCGCCGGACCAGTCCACCGCCTCGCCGGGCGGCACCTGGGCAAGCACCTCGGGCTCCATCACGTAGATGCCGGTGTTGACGGTGTCGGAGAACACCTGCCCCCAGGTCGGCTTCTCCAGGAAGCGCTGGATCCGTCCGTCCTCGCCGGTGATGACGATGCCGAACTCGAGCGGATCGGGGACGGATTTCAGCGCGACGGTGACGAGCGCGCCCTGACGCCGGTGGAAGGCAACCAGGTCGGTGAGGTCGATGTCGGTCAGCGCGTCCCCGCTGATGACCAGGAACGCCTCGTCCCGCAGGGCGTCCTCGGCGTTCTTCACGCTGCCGGCGGTGCCCAGCGGGGTCGTCTCGGTGGCGTACGACAGGTGCATCCCGAGCTCGTCACCGGAACCGAAGTATGTCCGGATCATCGAGGCCAGAAACTGGACGGTCACCACCGTCTCGTCGAAGCCGTGCCGTTTGAGTAGGCGCAGCACATGCTCCATGATCGGCCGRTTGACGACGGGGAGCAGTGGTTTGGGCAGGTTCGCGGTCAACGGACGCAGCCGGGTGCCCTCGCCACCGGCCATGACGACGGCTCTCACCGGTCACCTCCCACTTGCGCTGGTCCGGGCGTCCGCCCGGAAGCGCCGGACGAGCTGGCCGGCCTGGACGAAGTACAGAAGACCAGACCACCAGTACAGGGCAGTACCCCAGATCGCGAACGCCCATCCGACCGGGCGTGCCGCGGTGGCCAGCCAGGAATCCCCGGCGGACAGCAGCAGGAGAGGGAAGGCGTACAACAGGTTGAACGTCGCAGCCTTGCCCAGGTAGTGCACGGGCAGCGTGACGCCGACCCCGATCCTGCGCAGCAACGGCGGCAGCGCCAGCAGCGCCACGTCGCGGGCAAGGAGCAGAACCGCGAACCAGACCGGCACGATCCCGCGGAGGGTCAGAGCGACGATGGTGGCGAGGATGTAGAACCGGTCGGCGAGGGGATCCAGCAGGACGCCGAGGCGACTCGTCTGGTTCAGCACCCGCGCGAGCTTGCCGTCCAGGTAGTCGCTGATTCCGGCGAACGCGAGAACGCCGAGCGCCGCACCGTCCGCCTTCGGACCCAGCACCAGCCAGAGGAAGACCGGCACGCCGAGCAGCCGCAGGGCGGACAGCGCGTTCGGAACCGTCCAGATCCGGTCCGAGGCGGTGGGCATGGTCATGCGGCCGTCTCTCCTCCACCGGTTGGGCGGCGCGACGCGCCGCGAAGGCGGTGAACGGCAGCCCACCGCACCCGGCGCTCCCGCAGGTCCCCACCCGACGGGTTCGGCGCCAGTGGGGACGTCCGGGCCCGGTGGGGGCCGCAACGCCCCGCCGACGGGCCGGACATCGCTGACGCTAGCGGATCGTGGGACACGGGGAGCGGAGAGGGATCCGCCGGCGGGGTACCCCGGCGTTCGGACCGGGTCGGATGGGACCGGGCTCAGAGGATGCGGCCGACCTTGTAGGTGGAGCTGTAGATGGGCCGCAGCGACACGACACCGCCGGTCTGCGGGGCAGCCCACATATACCCATTCCCGGCATAGATGCCGACATGGTAGATATTCCCAGGAGTACCGTAAAAGATCAAGTCGCCGGGCTGCTTGYCGGACTGGGGCACCTTCATCGAGACCCGGTACTGGTCCTCGGCCACGCGCGGCAGCGAGCGGCCGAGTTGTTTGAAGACGTACTGGACGAGTCCGGAGCAGTCGAACGAGTACGGACCCTCCGCGCCCCAGACATACGGCTTACCCTTGTTCAACGACGCGAGGTAGACGGCCTTCTCCCCGATCGAGCTACCCGGGATGACCTTTGGGATCGCCTGGTCGATGACGGAACCCGACCCTCCCGAACCCGACCCTCCCGAACCCGACCCTCCCGAACCCGACCGTCCCGGACCCGTCGGACTCGCGATCGTCACCGTGGCGGCACCGGCCACGGAGGGACGCAGGGCGTTCGATCCGTCGAAGACCGCGGTGATCGTCGTCGTGGAGAGCAGGCGCGCGGTGATCTGCGCGGCGCCGTTCGCGTCGGTCCGCAACCTCGTGGAGGTCTGCCACTGGGGACCGTTCACCACGACGATACGGACGTCCTGGTTCGCGAGCGGGGTGCCGCTGTCCGATTCCAACGCCCGCACCGTGAGCACCACCGGGGTGTTGGGCGCGACCGAGGTCTTGTCCGCGGCGATCGAGACGCTGGTGAAGACGGGGTCGTGGTCCGCGATGGCGGTGGCCAACGGGGCGAGCCTGCGGGCCGAGGCCGCATCGCCGCCGGTGGCGTGGTGTCCCGGGACGAGCGCGGCTTCCTGGGTGAGGGAGTTCGACTCCAGTGACGAGGTTCCGTCGGCGCCCCCGGGGACGGTGGCCGCGAAGGCGGCGGTCGAGGCCGCGATCGTCCCGGTGGTGAACGCGGCGATGGTGACCGCGCGTCGCGGAGGAGGAGTGGTACGGCGGCGAGCCGTGCCGGAGCCTGAGGAGCCGTGGGGCGCCGGCGGGCGCTGACGATTCCGGACGAACTGGTCCCAGTCCTCCGGAAGCCAGGCCATACCACGACGGGGCAAGACGTGTCCTTCCCGTGCGCCTACGAGGGAGCTGTCGGGTTCGGGCTGGCCAGCCCGGCGGCCGACGACCCGGTCAGTGCCGTCACCGCCAGAACGCGGCCGGATCCGCCGGCCACACCCGGAACCACGGCTCCCCGCACCTGCCCCGACATACTCGGAGGGGCCGCCGAACCGGGGGCAGGACCAGGCACATCGGTCCGACGGGTATCTCTATCAAAATAGGTATATCTGTATGACATGTAGCAGACACTTCATAATCCGGACACCTATGGATCGGTAGAACAGAAGTGCCGTTGATGACCATAGTGGACATACCCGGGCGGCTCGCAATCACCCCCACCCCAACGCTTGAACACGGCACCAGAAGACCGTCGCTACTCGGCAAGAAGTACGGATGCCGTCACGCCGGGTGTCCGTCGGCGGCTTGATCACGCCACCTCGCGTCAGGTCGTCACGACGCCCCGAGCATCGACGTGTCGTAGATCTCGCCGGCTGTCTCGTCGGCGATCCGGCAGCGGAACGGGCCGGGTCGTCAGGGTGCGGGCGGCGGGTTCACGCTCGGGACGGAACCGACCTGCGCCGGCGGCTGCCCGGGCGACGGCTGCCCGGGCGATGGGTGCCCGGGCGATGGGTGCGCGGGCACGGGCCCCCGCGACGGATCCGGCGGAAGCACGCTCGCCGCAGACCGGGCCGGCACGACGGGCGCGGCTCCTGCCGAGGATTCGGCGTGCGCGTACACCACCAGGTTGTTGAGATAGTGCCTGGCCTTCCGGTCGAAGGCGCCCCCGCAGGTGATCAGGCGCAGTTCAGGGCGGATTACCGGTCCGTAGACCCGGTTCGTCGGGAACCTCGACTTCACCACGTTCTCCGCGCGATCGACGACGAACGTCGTGGACACGCCGGTCGGCGAAGCGACCTCGATACGGTCGCCGGGCACGAGCTCGTGCAGCCGGTAGAAGACCGCCGGGCCGGTGGTGGAATCGTAATGGCCGACGAGCACGGCAGGGCCGATGCCACCAGGCGCCGGACCGCGGTCATACCAGCCGACATCTCCCCATGCCTTGGGCACCCCGAGCGTGCCATCCGGGTTCAGACCCAGATGAATGATCGGAGCGTCCACCCTGATCCGGGGGATGCGCAGCCGGGACGGATTGTTGACGACCACCACTGGCTGCTCGGGGACGGCGGGAGGTAGCCCGAACCGGCCGGTCGTCGGCACGGGGGTGGGCGGCGGCGGGACGTCGGCGATGTCGGCCGTCGCGTCCGCCCCGGGAGCGCCATGGACGGCATCGAACGCCGGTTCCGCCAGCCGGAAACCGCTGCCGAGGACGAGGACCGCCCCGACGAGGAGAAGCCACCGCCAGAGCGGGATGCGCCGACCCGCGACGGGTGTCCGGACGGAGAAGGCCGTCGGTGCGCCGTTCGCGGGCCGCTGGTTACCGCCGCCCGTCCCACCTTTCACAGCTCCTCCCRCCATCCCGCCCGTCGATCGTCCACGTACGCGTGCGGATCGCTCCCGAGGTGGATCGTCCGGCGCCCCGCCCGCGGCTCCGAACCGTCACGTGCCAGGGTCACGAAACCACCGACGGTGACTCTACCAATCAGTGAAGATACTTTCCGTGAGCGGCATGCTTGTGAGCGAGGTGTACCGRTCTCAACGATTCCGAGATCACCGAAAACTGGACGAACTAGACCGAAAAAGCAACCCGATCGCCGCCACAAGGAGGTCGATCCGGCCGCACCACGCCCGGGCGGTTAACCCGCATCCCCACACTCAGTCGCTATGGTATCACTCGCAGTAACGAATAGATCACCGTACGTGAGAGAGGGGACCAGATGAAGAAAGGTATGGGTCGAAGCGCCGCCGTTCTCGCGATATCAAGCGCGGCGAGCGTCACCCTAACCTTCGGGCCCGGCCTGGCCGCTGCCCACGCCCTCGACGACAAGGACAACCACCGGTGYGACGACAAGAAGGACGGGTGGGGCCTCTTTGGCGACAAGGACAATCTGGACGGCAAGGACCGCGACCGCGATGACAAGATCGACGGCGACAAGCGGATCCGGGCCGATCGGATCGACGACGGCAGGGACGGCCTGGACGGCAAGAACGGCAAGGACGGTCTGGACGGCAAGAACGGCAAGGACGGCAAGGACGGCAAGGACGACTGGTTCAACTGGGACGACAAGAAGCGCGACTGCGCCATTGCCGGCGTCGGTGCCGGCGTCGGTGCCGGCGTCGGGCCGGGGGGCGGGCCGGGGGGCGGTGTCGCCGCAGGTGGCGGCGGGATGGCCGACCCCGGGTCCTCGCCCCTGCTCCCGCTGGCCGGTGCGGCAGTGGGCGCCCTGCTGATCGGCGCCGGGGTTACCCGACGGCGCGCCCAGGGTGCGAGCTGACCCTGCTGTTCGGCGGCCCTGCGGCGTGCGGACACCCTCGTGGGTGACGGCCTCGGCCTGGTCCCACGCGGGGCCCACGCACGAGGGTCGGGGGTCGCGTCGTCAACGACGCGACCCCCGGTCACCGTAGTGGTCGCCGGTACGGTAATGTGGCTGCTGTACGGGACGTGGCGCAGCTTGGTAGCGCACCAGACTGGGGGTCTGGGGGTCGCAGGTTCAAATCCTGTCGTCCCGACAGAGGTGGTAAAACCCGTTGCTCAGGCAGGTGAGCCTGCTCAACGGGTTTTTTCGTCGTAAGCCGCCGTCACGCCGGTCCGGCCGGACCGGAAAGCCCACCCGGCTGACGGCCGGAACCCGGTCCAACCGTCAGCCGCCGCCCCTGCGGTCGCCGCGTTCACGCACCCGCACCGAGATCGAGATGGGCGAACCGGCGAAGCCGAAGTCCTCCCGGAGCCGGCGTTCCAGGAATCGACGGTAGGACGACTCCAGAAAACCCGTCGTGAACACCACGAACCGCGGCGGGCGCACTCCGGCCTGGGTCGCGAACAGGACCTTCGGAACCCGCCCTCCACGTGCTGGCGGCGGGGTCGCGGCGACGACCTCACCCAACCAGGTGTTCAGCCGGCCGGTCGGGATCCGGGTACCCCAGGACTCCAGCGCGGTGCGCAGCGCGGGGGCGAGCCGGTCGGTCGCACGCCCGGTACGGGCCGAGACGTTCACCCGCGGCGCCCACGCGACCCGGCCGAGGTCACGGACGATCTCCCGTTCCAGGGTGAGCCGGCGGTCGGTGTCCACCAGGTCCCACTTGTTGAAGGCGAGGACGAGGGCCCRTCCCGCGTCGACGACCATCGAGATGACCCGCTGGTCCTGCTCGGTCACCGGCTCGTCCGCGGCGAGCAGGACGATGGCGACCTCGGCGGCTTCCAGGGCCGAGGCGGTGCGCAGCGACGAGTAGTACTCGGCGCCGGAGGCCTCCCGGACGCGACGGCGCAGCCCGGCGGTGTCGATGAACATCCACTCCTCGCCGCCGACCGTCACCAGCTCGTCGACCGGGTCCCGGGTGGTGCCGGCGACGTCGTGCACCAACGACCGCCGGCTGCCGGCGAGCTTGTTCAGCAGACTCGACTTGCCGACGTTGGGCCGGCCGATCAGGGCGACCCGCCGTGGGCCGTCGGACTCGGTGAGGATCTCGCGCGGCGCCTCGGGCAACGCGGCGAGCACGGCGTCGAGCAGGTCTCCACTGCCCCGGCCGTGCAGGGCCGAGACCGGGTGCGGCTCGCCGAGCCCGAGGCTCCACAGCGCCGCCGCATCAGCCTCGAATCGTACGTCGTCGACCTTGTTCGCCACCAGGATCACCGGCAGCCCGCAGCGGTGCAGCACCCGGGCGACCGCCTCGTCGGCGTCGGTGGCACCGGTGACGACGTCCACGATGAACAGCACCGCATCGGCGGTGTCGAGCGCCGCGCGGGCCTGCTCGGAGACCTGGGCGGCCAGCCCCGTCGCGTCGGGTTCCCAGCCGCCGGTGTCGACGAGGGTGAACCGCCGCCCGCTCCAGACCGCGTCGTAGGCGACGCGGTCACGGGTCACCCCGGGGACGTCCTCGACGACCGCGGCCCGCCGGCCGAGGATGCGGTTGACCAACGTCGACTTGCCCACGTTGGGTCGCCCCACGACGGCCACCACCGGTTGACCGATCCCGGGGCCCGCGAACTCGCCGTCGAGCTCGCCCGCGAACCCATCGGGGCCGCCGACGTCATCGCCGAGGCCACCGTCGGCAAACCGGTCGAACCCGGCCGCGCCGAGGTCCGTTGATAGGTCTTGTCCGCTCATCACTGTCACTGCCAACTGTCATCGTGGGACGGGGATCGCCTGTGATTCCCGGGCTCGGCGCCGGACACGCGAGCGTGGTCGGATCGCCGGGGGCTCTCACCCGCCCGTCCGGAGCGAGCAGCGATCTTGCTCAGATTACCCGGCGCCGGCCCGGTCAGCTCCGCCGGTCCCGCCCGCCTCGCCGCAGGCCTTTCCGGCCCGGACGGTCGCCAGATGGTCGAGCAGGCGCACCCGGATGTCCTCCGCGACGGCGGCCAGCGCCTTGCGCGAGCGTGGGTTCGCCGGGACCTCCACCGCGAACGGCGCACCGAAGACCACCCGGATCGGCACCGACCGGCGCGGCCAGCGCGCCCCCCGGGGCAGGGCGGCACCGGTGTTGATGCAGGCCACCGGTAGGACGCGGCAGCGGCCGTGCACCGCGAGGTAGGCGATGCCGTGCTGGACCGCCGCCATCTCCCCGCTGCCCCGGGTGCCCTCGGGGAACAGCCCGATCGCCCCGCCACGGGAGAGCTCGTCCAGCGCGGTGTGCAGGGCCTCCCGGTCGGCCCGATCACGATCGATCGGAATCTGACCGCTGAACAGCAGCGCCCGGCCGAGCACCCCCCGGTACATCTCGACCTTGCTCAGGCAGCGCACGGTCCGTGGGGACTCGATCACCACCAACGGGCCATCCAGCCAACTGCTGTGGTTCCCAGCGAAGATCAACGGCTCGTCGAAGGGGACGTTCTCAAGCCCCTCCAGGCTGATCTGCATGACCACCCGGTTGAGGAACCAGCGGACCCCGGGCTTGAGGACGCGGTGCGGGAGGTCGTTGTAGATCGGTGACGCGGCACCCCGGTGGACCGGTCCACGCGCCACCCGGGCGGCCCGCCGGGCCGCCTCCGCGGCACGTTCGCCGGCACCGTCGTCCGGCCGAGCGGCCTCAACGCGGGGCGCCTCAACGCGGGGGTTCGACGTGGTCATCTCGTCCGGTTCGGCAGCTGCTCGCAACGCCGAAGCACCTCGTCGACGACTTCGGACACCGACAGGGCCGTCGAGTCCAGAACCACCGCGTCGGGCGGGATGGCCAGCGGGTCCGCCGCCCGGTTGCTGTCGAGCGCGTCGCGCCGGTCGAGTTCGGCGAGGGTCCGGGCGACGTCGTCGACGCCCTTCTCCCCGAGCTGGCGGGAGCGACGCAGCGCACGGACCTCGGTCGAGGCGGTGAGGAAGACTTTGATCTGGGCGCCCGGCGCCACGACCGAGCCGATGTCGCGACCCTCCACGACGATGCCGCCGGCCGGCAACGCGGCGGCGATCACCTGACGCTGTTGGGTGACGAGCAACGCCCGCACCGCCGGCACCGCCGCGATCGCACTGACCGCGTTGGTCACCGCGCGGGTGCGGATCTGGGCGTCCACCCCGACACCGTCGATGGCGATCGAGGGCTCGTCCGGGTCCGTACCGACCGAGATCACCGCCCGCTCGRCCAGCTCCGCGACCGCCGCCGAGTCCTCGATGTCAATCCGCTGTTCCAGCGCGAGCTGGGTGACCGCGCGGTACATCGCCCCAGTGTCGAGGTACCGCAGGCCGAGGCGGCGGGCGATCTCGCGGGCCACGGTGCTCTTCCCCGACCCTCCGGGACCGTCGACCGCCACGATCAGACCCTCGGCCCCGCCTTCGTGGACCGCGGGACCATCTCCCTCGGACCCGAGCGGCGCAGACGTTCCCTCCCGGCTGTCGGTGACCGTGCTTCCCGCCGACAGCGCAGACCCGTGGTCGGGCTTCACCCGATTCCTCCGTCCCGGTCACATAAASAGTCGTCGGATCGCGCCCCCGCGGATGCCGACATGTGCAACCCGGATCAGGCTACTCGGTACGGCATCAGGATCGCCGGTATGCCGTCCAGCCGTTGAGCGTCAACCGGTCGACGAGCTCGTCCGCGGCCGTCGGATCCACCGCGAGCTCGACGATGCCGGCGGGTGCGTCAAGGCTGTGCTCGAAGGGCCCGACATCCTCAATGTTGATCTGCCACTGGCTGATGAAGCCGACGAGCGCGGCGAGCTGGCCGGGTCGGTCGTCGAGCACGACCCCCACCCAGCCCCAGGACTGCGCCGGGGCGCCGGGCTTGCGCGGAAGCAGCGCACGGCCGGCCTGGCCGCCCCGCATGAGCCGGGAGACCGCGGCGGTGACCTCGTCACCGGAACCGGTGTCGAGGACGTCGGCGAGCGCGGTGAGCTGGGCGCCGAGGGAACGCACCCGCTCGGCGATCGGGCCGCGGTTACCCTCGATGATCCCCGACCACAGCTCGGCGTCGCTGTCGGCGAGCCGGGTGGTGTCGCGGAACCCCTGCCCGACGAAGGGCACGTCCCGTTCCGGCAGCCCGACGAGCGCCCCCGCGAGCGCGCTCGCGACGATCTGGGGCACGTGGGAGACCGACGCCATCGCCGCGTCGTGACGCTGCGGGGTGGTCCGCACCGGCGTGGCCCCGCAGGCGAACGCCAGCGCCACCGTGGCGTGCACCGCGGCCGACCCGGTGTGGGGGACGGGACAGACCGCCCAGACCCGCTCGGCGAACAGGTCCGCCCGGGCGGAGACGGCCCCGTGCCGTTCCCGGCCGGCGATGGGGTGGGCCGGGCACCACGTCGTGAGGTCGCAGCCGAGCTGGACTCCCTCGACCAACGGTCGGACCTTGACGCTGCCGGCGTCGCTGATCGTGTCCGCGAGGCCGGAGCGGGCCAGGGCGCGTACCTGGACCGCGACACTCGGCAGTGGGGTGGCGACGACCGCATGATCGACCCGCTCCCCCGCCCACGGCCGCCCGGCCCCCATCTTCTCGGCAAGCGCGACCTGTGCCTCGTCCACGTCGCGGAGCAGGACCTCGACGCCCCTTGCCGACAGCGCGAGACCGATGCTGGTCCCGATCAGGCCCGTGCCGACGACCCCGACCCGGCGCAGGCGCGGAAGGCGTGCGGCATCCCATTCCAACCCGACCATGGCCTTGATCCTAAAGCCTCGGGCCTAGAGACCGACGCCGTGATACAGGGCGCCGATCTCGTGACGGGTGAGGTGACGGGCCCGCCCGGCGCGCAGGGTTCCCAGCGACACCGCCCCGAACCGGGTGCGCACCAGTCGATGCACCGGGTGGCCGACGGCGTCCATCATCCGGCGGACGACGTGCTTGYGCCCTTCGTGCACGACGACCTCGACCATCACCCGTCCGTTCGCGTTGTCGACGATGCGCGCCGAGTCCGCGCGCACCGGGCCGTCGTCGAGTTCGACCTCCGCGCGCAGCTGGCGCAGGACGTCACGGCGCAGCGGACCGGACACCTCGACGAGGTAGGTCTTGGGGACGGCGAACGAGGGATGGGTGAGCCGGTGCGCGAGCTCTCCGTCGTTGGTGACGAGCAGCAGCCCCTCGCTGTCGGCGTCGAGCCGGCCGACGTGGAACAGCCCGCCGCCGAACTCCGTGAGCAGATCCGCGATCGTCGGCCGACCCCGGTCGTCCGACATCGCCGAGAGCACCCCGCGCGGCTTGTTCAACGCCAAGTGGACCAGGCCCGTCCGGGTGACGATCCGCTCACCGTCGACCTCGATGAGGGCGGTTTCGGGATCGACCCGGCGGCCCTGCTCGCGCACCACGGTGCCATCCACCCGGACCCGACCGGCAGCGATCAACTCCTCGCCGTGCCGGCGGGAGCCCACCCCGGCGGCGGCCAGCACCTTCTGCAGCCGGATGCCCTGGTCCTGGGGCCCGYCCGGGCGGTCACCGCTACTCATGACGGGAACCTGGTACTCATGACAGCAGCCCGATACTCATGACGGGAACCTGGTACTCATGACGTAACAATGTCATCAATCTCATCGATACCGGGCAGCAGGGGGGCAAGCGGCGGCAGTTCGTCGAGCCCGCGCAGCCCCATCCGTTCGAGAAAGTAGTCGGTGGTGCCGTAGAGGATCGCGCCGGTCTCCGGATCGTGCCCCACCTCCTCGACCAGGCCGCGGGCGGTGAGGGTGCGGATGACGCCGTCGGCGGAGACACCCCGCACCGCCGAGATCCGCCCCCGGCTCACCGGCTGCTGGTAGGCGACGACGGCCAGGGTCTCCAGCGCGGCCTGCGACAGCCGGGCCGACTGGCCGGCGAGCACGAAGCGCTCGACCCAGGGGGCGCACTCGTCCGCGGTGTAGAAGCGCCAGCCGCCACCGGTGTGCCGCAGTCGGAAGCCACGGCCGTCGCGGACATACTGCTCGGCGAGCTGCGCGAGCAGCCGCTCGACCTCCAGCGCCGGGGCGCCGAGGCCAGTCGCGAGCTCCGCGACGCCGACCGGCTTCTCCGCGACCATGAGGACCGCCTCGAGCAACGCGCCCAGCGGCGGCCGGGCCTCCCCGGCAGCCCCGGCCTCCCTGGTCACGACGCCACCTCCCGCGACTCCTCCTGCGCGTCCCCACCGTACCGATCAGATCCGAACAGCCCGTGGCCGATCGGCGGGGCGTCCGCCTCGACCGCCGGATCCAGGGCGATCCAGCGCACCGTCAGCTCGCCGAGCGGGACCTGCTGGTCGAAGGAGATCCGGCCCTCGCGGAAGAGCTCCAGCAGCGCCAGGAACCGGGCCACCACCTCGATGGTCTGCCGACAGCCGACGCACAGCATCCCGAAGGTCGCGGTGCCCACCTCGCGCAGCATCGCGATGACGGCGAGCATGTGCTCCCGCACGCTGATCCGGGGCAGGTGCACGTGATCGGTCGCAACCAGCGGCGGCAGCGGCGGCTCACGCAGCCGGGCCGCGAGCGCCGCGAGCTCCGTCGGGCCGATGCCGATCTGGACCTCCGGCAGCGCGGCGGCGTAACGGGGCTCCAGGGGTACCGCCCGGGGGGTGTGGCGCGCCTCCAGGGCCATGAGGCCGGCGAAGAGCGCCGCAGCCTCCTTGTACGCCTTGTACTGCAGCAGCCGGGCGAAAAGCAGGTCGCGGGCCTCCAGCAGGGCCAGGTCCGCCGACTCGTCCTCGGACAGGGCGCCCGGCAGCAGCCGGGCCGCCTTCAGGTCGAGCAGGGTCGCCGCGATCACCAGGAACTCGGTGGCCTGGCCGAGGTCGAACCGGTCCCCCAGCCGCCGGATGTGCGCGACGAACTCGTCGGTGACTTGGGAGAGCGCGACCTCGGTCACGTCGAGGCGATGCTTGGCGATGAGCGAGAGCAGCAGATCGAAGGGGCCGGTGAAGTTGTCGAGTTCGACGACGAAGGTCTCCGTGCGCCCACCACGACCCGTCGGCACGCCGGTGCGCGGGGCGGCCTTCCCGTCGGTCTGGTCAGCCGGGGCGGCCTGGTAAGCCGGGGCGGCCTGGTCAGCCGGGGCGGCGCGAGACCGGGTCATGGCGCCACGCTACGCCCCGGCGGCGTCGACGTGATCATCATCACCCCAGGTTGAGGCCTATCAGCGAGGCGAGTCCCCGCAGCAACGGGCCGATGAGCTGGCCGACGACCGAGGGGAATCCGACGAACAGCACCGGCAGCAGCAACAACGCCAGCAGGATGCCCAACCCGATGTTGCGCTCGGCCAACTGGTACCGGGCGTTGCGCCAGCCAGCCGTGGTCGGACCGAGCAGGAACARCAACCGCCCGGCGTCTGTCGGGGGGACCGGGACGAGGCTGATGATGAACATCGACCCGAACGTGACGGCCATCCACAACGCGAGCTCGGCACCGAAGCTGTTCGGCACCGTCACCTCGGTGACGCGGTCACCGAGTCGCACCAGCCCCGGCTCGCCGAGCGGCTGGAACACCGCCAGGGAGGCCAGGGCGAGCAGGAGATACGTCAGCGGCCCGGCCAGGACGGCAGCGGCCACGTGGAACCGGCGGCGCCGCCACACGTCGTTCATGGGCACCGACTCGGCCCAGCCGTAGCCGACGACGAAGACGGCGACTGCGCTGAACGGGCTGAGCCGGTCCTTCAGGCCCGTCATCATCCGCCCCGAGCGCATCGGGGTCGGGTCACGGACCAGCCGGGCCACGAGCACCTGGGCGGCGTCGTGGGCGAAGATCCCGATGAGGAAGGCGAGGAGGATCCCGAGAAGCGCCGCGGGTTCGGCAAGGTGGAACAGCACGTCGCTACCTTTTCGCCCCGATCGCCTCGTTGTCCCGGTTCAGCCGACGGCTGGCGGCGTGTCGTGCCGGACCATCAGTTCCCGGGCGAGTCGCCGGTAGCCGGCAGCCCCCACCGACGTCGGGGCGTAGGTGGTGATCGGCTCGCCGGCCACCGTGGTCTCCGGGAACCGAACCGTCCTGTTGATCACAGTGTGGAACACCTCGTCCGGGAACCGTTCGACGACCCGGGCCAGCACCTCCCGGGCGTGCAGGGTGCGGGCGTCGTACATGGTGGCCAGAATGCCGGCGAGCTCCAGGCGCGAGTTGAGCCGCTCGCGCACCTTGTCAATGGTCTGCAACAGCAGCGCCACTCCCCGCAGCGCGAAGTACTCGCATTCCAGCGGGACGATGACGGCGTCCGCCGCCGTCAGCGCGTTCACGGWCAGTAGGCCGAGCGAGGGCTGGCAGTCGACGAGGATGACGTCGTACTCGTCGAGGATCGACGCCAGCGCGCGGGCGAGGCTGTGCTCGCGGCCGACCTCGGTGACCAGCAGCACCTCCGCGGCGGACAGGTCGATGTTGCTCGGCAGCAGGTCGAGCCCATCGACCTGGGTCTCGACGATCACCTCGCGGACGTCGGCGTCCCCGCCCAGCAGGAGGTCGTGCACTGTCAGGTCGAACTGCATCGGGTTGACGCCGAGCCCGACCGACAGCGCACCCTGAGGATCGAAGTCGACGAGGAGTACCCGCCGGCCGTACTCCGCGAGAGCGGCACCCAGGTTGATCGTACTGGTGGTCTTGCCGACCCCGCCCTTCTGGTTGCACATCGCGACGATCCAGGCGGGACCGTGCGACGTCAGCGGGGGCGGGACGGGAAACGACGGCAGCGGCCGTCCGGTGGGTCCGGGCTCGCCCACCCCCGCATCGACACTCTCACCGCCGGCCTCGAGCCGCCCGTCCTCGGACAGGCGGGGATCACCGACCGTCACCTCCCCATAGAAGCGGCGGGTCGGTGAGGCGACGGACGACGTGTCGGTGAAACGGACCACTGAGGGATTGCTCCTTCTACAAAGAGCAGAAACGGACCGGTAGGAGCGTACCGACACCGACCCGTTCTCGGTGGCGCCGGGTGGCCGTAAAGCGGCGTGTCGCGCCATGAGCGGCGTGACCACGTTGGACGGACCCCACCTGTGTTGGACGGACCCCACCAACGGAGGTAGGAAATCAGACACCGGGGGGTGACCGCTCCGGTTCGACGAGGGATTCATCTCTCCGATCAGTGCTCGAGGAGACTCGAGGAGAAGGGATCCGGGATGGGCGCGCAGACGGTGGAAGCGGTGGTGGCCCGGGAGAAGGGCGCCGCGGTCTCGCTGGAGCAGATCGTTGTTCCAGATCCGGGTCCAGGCGAGGCACGGGTACGGGTGCGCGCCTGCGGCGTATGCCATACCGACCTGCACTACCGCGAGGGCGCGATCAACGACGACTATCCGTTCCTGTTGGGGCACGAGGCGGCCGGCACCGTCGAATCGGTGGGCGAGGGCGTGGTGGGTCTGGCCCCGGGTGACTACGTAGTGCTGGCCTGGCGGGCCCCCTGCGGAACCTGCCGGGCCTGTCGGCGCGGCATGGCCTGGTACTGCTTCGACTCCCGCAACGCGCGAAATCCGATGACCCTGGCGGACGGGACGCCGCTGGCGCCGGCGCTGGGCATCGGCGCGTTCACGCCGCTGACCCTGGTCGCCGCGGGCCAGTGCGTGCCGGTGGACCCCGCGGCCCGGCCAGAGGCGGCCGGGCTGATCGGCTGCGGGGTGATGGCCGGTTTCGGTGCCGCCGTGAACACCGGCAGGGTCACCCGGGGTGAGACGGTGGCGGTGATCGGCTGCGGCGGGGTCGGCGGCGCGGCGATCGCCGGCGCCTCGATCGCGGGAGCGCGGAAGATCATCGCGGTCGATGTCGACGACCGGAAGCTCACCTGGGCCCGACGCTTCGGTGCCACCGATGTCGTGAATGCCACGGCAGACGATCCGGTGGCGGCCATCCGGGCGCTCACCGACGGCTTCGGCGCCGATGTGGTCATCGATGCGGTGGGCCGCCCGGAGACCTACCGCCAGGCCTTCGACGCCCGCGACCTGGCGGGGCGGCTGGTCCTGGTGGGTGTACCCGACCCGACGATGACCGTGGAGCTGCCGCTCGCCGAGGTCTTCGGCCGCGGCGGTCACCTGTCGTCGTCCTGGTACGGCGACAGCCTGCCGAGCCGCGACTTCCCGATCCTCATCGACCTCTATCGCCGGGGCCGGCTCGACCTCGACGCCTTCGTCACCGAGACCATCGGGATCGGCGACGTCGAGGAGGCGTTCACCCGGATGCAGCGCGGCGACGTGTTGCGCAGCGTCGTCATCCTCTGAGTCGTCGTTCACCGGGCCGCCATCTACTGAACCATCGTTCACCAAGCCTTTGCTCACTGGCGAGCTTCGTTGGCGGCGGGTCCACCCGGAGCCGGGAACCGCCGGATACGGTCGACCCCACCGGGTGCACCGCCGTCCGACGGCACCCGCGACACGCGCAGCGGGCAGCGGGCAGACCGATCGGGTCGAGGAGGGGACGCAATGATCGTCAATACCGGGCTTCGGGTGGATCGGGTGATCACACGCGGCGACTTCACGCTCGACGGTCAGTCGTTCACGGTCGACAACAACGTCTGGCTCGTGGGAAACGACGACGAGGTACTGGTCATCGACGCCGCGCACGACCCGTCGGTGATCGCGGCGGCCATCGGCACCCGCGTGGTCACATCGATCATTGCTACACACGGTCACAACGACCACATCAATGCGGCGACGGAGCTCGCGGACCTGGTCCGGGCGCCCATCGCGCTGCACCCCGCCGACGTGGTGCTGTGGAAGGCGATCTATCCGCACCGGGCGCCCGACCACGCGCTCGCGGACGGACAGCTCATCAGCCTGCCCGAAGGTGGAGCGCTGCGCGTCCTGCACACCCCGGGCCACTCTCCCGGCGGGATCTGCCTGTTCGGGGAGATCAACGGCGACCCGGTCCTGTTCAGCGGCGACACGCTCTTCCGCGGGGGTCCCGGGGCGACCGGGCGATCCTACTCCGATTTCCCGACCATCCTGGCCTCGATCCGTACCAGACTGCTCACCCTGCCCGCGCACACCGTCGTGCACACCGGTCACGGCGACGACACGACCATCGGCGAGGAGGGTATCGACTACGACGACTGGGTGAGCCGCGGCCACTGAGCGGCCACCGAGCGGCCACCGAGCGGGCGCAACCGGCGCGGGCACGACCGAGCCGGTCAGCGGCCGCTGACCGGCCGCTTCCCCGCATCACCGCCTGGTGTGCGCACCGGACCCCGGGTGTGCGCACCAGGCTAGAGTCGGCCCGCGGTGCGCCGGGTGCCGCTGCTCTGCCCGCGACGCGCCGCCCACATCGGGGAGACGATCGCGACTAGCGCGACCGCGACACCAACCTGCAGGATGTGCCGGATCCAGTCGAAGCCGCCGGTGTGGCGCACGCCGAGCGCGCTCGCGATTACGTTACCCACCAGCGCGCCGATGATACCGAACCCGACCGTCAGCCAGAGTGGGATGTTCTGCCGACCCCGGACGATCAGACGGGCCAGAAGACCGATCACCAGACCGGCCAGAACGATCCAGAGAATTTGGAACACCGAACACCCTCCAGAGCCTGAGTCTGCCTCCTCTTCGTCTCCATGAACCCGGCTGCACAAACACCGCGGGCACCCGACCTGCACCGGATGCACAAACCTTCCTTATTTGGTTTTTTCCTGGAAAATAGGCCCAATCCGGCGGAACGCCGCCCGTCCGYCAACGCGGAAGATCCCGGACGTCGACGGCCCGCAGATTGATGTTCGCGAATCCCTGGTGCATTCCGGGTACCAGGTCGACCCAGAAATAACCACGCAGCCGGTAGGAACCCTGCACGTAGCCGAAGGAAGCACCGCTGTGCGCCATCTCGGCAAGGCGGTACGTGCTCCCGAAGCACTCCTTCCCCGGCTCGAAGCCGGGCGGCTCCCCCGGCCCGAGCGCCCCGCACGCGTCGAAGAGGGTGAAGTTGGGCCGGTTGTCCCCCCCAARGTCCGGTCCGGGGTAGAAGGCCCCTTCGTTACCCTCGGCGAGGGTGGAGATGTCGAGGAAGATGATCTGGGTGTCGTGGGCGGCGACGAAGTCGGTGAACGCCTTGGCCTGTGTGAGCTGGCCGACCGTGCCCCGGAACCCGGGGATCGGCCGCCCCGACGACAAACCGGCGGGAGGAACGATGACAGAGGGTGAGGGGAGCCCCAGTGGCCCAGGAGTACGTCCCGATCGGGCCGGGACGTCGTCACGCGACGACGGGGTGGGTGGCACGTCGTGCGGGCCGGGCTCCAGTTCCCCGCCCGTCGCCCGGGAGCTGGCGGCCGTCCCGGGGGCCCGCGGACCGAGGTCGCTGGCGGCCTCGGATGCGCTCAGGGCGGCCAGGCCCGCGAGTGTCGCGGCCAGGGCGGCCAGACCCGCGGTCCGGCGCGGGTGGCGTCGGGCGCGGGCCCGCCGGCCGGACAGGGGCCGCTTCGCCCCGGCGGAAGCTACCTCGGCGGAAGCGGCCACATCATGATCATCTCCAGTCGGCCGGCCACCGGCCGGACCGTCATCCTCGCCGGGCGCGGACCCGCGGACCCGCCCAAGCTCGCCAACCTGCCCGGACTCGCCAACCTGCCCGGACTCGCCCGCCGGACCACCGGTCCCGAGTGGCGCCCGGTCCGCTGTCCCCGCGCCGTTTGTCCCCGCGCCGGCGCTCTCCGGCGCATCGAGGCGGATCTGCGTCTTGGCGTCGTGGGTATCCTCCTCCACGGCCGGCAGAAGGCTCCTCACACGGGTCGCCACCGGTGGAGCGAGCCAGGCGTCCCGCAGTATCCGGCGTGTCTCGCGCCCCGGGTCGCCAGTAGACCCGATCAGCACGCGCAGCAACGCGTGGGCGCTCGGCCGGGCCATGGGCTCCTTGAGCAGCGCCGCGCGGACCGCTGGGCGCAGGGCCGGCGGAACATCCCCGGTGTCGGCCTCGTCGTGGACCACCCGGTACAGCAGTGCGTCGGGCCGGCCGGTGCCGAAGGGGGGTCGCCCCGACGCGGCAAACAGTACCGTCAGGCCCCAGGCGAAGACGTCCGCCGGCGGGCCGATCTCGCCGCGTCCAGTGACCTGCTCCGGGGCCATGTAACCCGGGCTGCCCAGCAACACCCCCGTCCTGGTAGCGGCCGTCGCGTCGACCGCCGCCGCGATGCCGAAGTCGATCACTTTCGGGCCGTCCTCGCTGAGGATCACGTTGCCCGGTTTCAGGTCCCGATGGACGATGCCGGCGTCGTGGATGGACTTCAGGGCCTCGGCGAGCCCGGTCGCCAGCGCCATGACGACCGGCATGGCCAGCGCGCCCCGGTCGGCGATCGCCTCGGCGAGGCTCTGGCCGTGGATGTGCTCGGTTGCCATCCACGGATCCTCGGCGTCGGGATCGGCATCGACCAGCCTCGCGGTGCAGGCACCGTCGACCGCCCGGGCGGCCGCGACCTCGCGACGGAACCGGCTGCGGAACTCGGGATCGGCCGTGAAGTCCGACCGGATCACCTTGAGGGCGACCGGCCCTCCGGTCTCGTCGTCGATGCCGAGGTAGACGACTCCCATACCGCCGGAGCCGAGCCGCGCGGTGAGCGTGAACCGGGCGATCCGCTCCGGATCGCCAGAGCGCAGCGACATCGCCGGCACCGCGCCCTCCCTTCCGTCGAGCTTTCCGCCGCGAGCCGACCGACAGCCGGCGAGGATTGGCCGCCGGGGCCGACCGCAGCTCCGAACGTTCCGACGCAGTGGCCGAGGCAACGGTCGATGGAGCATCCCGACAGGCCCGGAGCTCCCGGCCGAGGCACAAGCGGTCGATCCCRACCGATCGGCCTGGCCTGCCGGTTCCAATCAGTTCCGGGGAGCCGACCCAACGACTCGATCCCGGTTGCCACGTCCACCGTGCCAGCTAAATCTGTGACGGATCTGTGACGGAGATGTGACGGTCCGCGCGGTCGAATCACAGCGAGCAAACGAGTCCTGCCCGTGAGCGGATTCCGAGATTCGGAGATCAGGAGATTCGAAGATCAGAAAATAGTTTGATGTTCGCGTAGCCGGATCAGGTCCGGATCCTGCTCGATCGCCTGGATGTCCTCGGCCCGGGCATGGGTGACGAAGTGCTCCATGGGTACTTCGACGAACAGCCCTCGGGCCCGGACCGCGACCCGTCCGGTAGGGCTGTTCAACCGTCCCTCGCCACTGGCGTAGACCCGCCGGCCGAGCACGCCCTCGACCCGCGCGCTCAGGTGCAGGACAGTGCCCACGGGTACCGGCCGCAGGAAGTCCGTCTCCAGCCGGCCGGTCACCAGGCTGGTCCGGGTCAGATGCCCGAGCGCACCCAACGCCTCGTCGAGGGCGCAGCTGAGCAGGCCCCCGTGGGCGAGGCCCGGCGCTCCCTGATGATGCTCGGTCACCTCGAACGTCGCGCACAGCGCGAGCCCGGCATCGGCGTCGACCCGTAGGTGCAGTCCGTGGGCGGACTGGTCACCGCAGGCGAAGCACCGCACGTAGTGGGACGGCAGCACGGTGCCAGGCGCCGGTGCGTTCGCTGGACGTGGCGGGAGTTGTGCTCCCGGTGGCAGATCTGTTCGCAACGGCGTCACGACCCGGACTGTACCGACGCGGTGGGATCCGCCTGGCATCTTGCCGACGTCCCTTCCACCAACCGGCTACACCAACCGGCTACCGGCCGACCCGCGGCCAAGGACTCCGCTCAGCTACCGGCGGCTGGCCGCGCGACGCAGGTGGCGCAACTCGCGGCGCAGCCTGATCTGAGGAATGACACCGATGAGTAGGCCAACGACGAGACCGGYGGCGGCCGAGGCGGCCAGTGCACCCGCGACCGACATCTGCTTGGTCGAACCGAACAGCCAGATGCTCACGCGCGCGTCGTTCTGCACGACGAAGACCACGACAGCGATCGCGATGAGCAGCACCAGCACGGTGATCGCATAGGTGGTGTAGGCAACCCCGCGACGCGGGGGCCGGGCGCCGCCAGTGGGCGCACCCGGGACGCCGGGAGAATCCGGTGCGCCCGGGTGGACCGGCTGGTGCGGCACGGGCGCCACCTCGCCTGAACCACCCGGACCGCCCGGACCGGCTCGACCAACCGAACCAACCGGAACCTGGCCGGCGGGCGTTCCAGGAGGCGAGGCCGCGGGGGTCTGCCCGGCCGGCGCAGGCGCCGCGGGCGCGGACGGAACGGCGGACGGAGAGGCCACACGCCCCGCGTCGCCGAACCCTTGGCCCGGCTGCTTCGGTCCCGTCATGATCTTCCTGTTCCTCGACCCGCCGCCATCCCGCCCGATCGGCCGGCTCCGCGCACCGACAGCCCGATCAGCCCTACGCCCAGGAAGCGTGGACCGGGAAGCACTCTATACTGAAGGAAGCGGACGAGTTGGCCGGGCGGCCGCGTCGGCGCCGGCCGGTCCGGCGTCGCCGAGGAAAGTCCGGGCTCCACAGGGCAGGGCGGTGGGTAACACCCACCCGGGGTGACCCGCGGGACAGTGCCACAGAAAACAGACCGCCGGTGCCGGTCCCGGCGCCGGTAAGGGTGAAACGGTGCGGTAAGAGCGCACCAGCGCCCAGGGTGACCTGGGCGGCTCGGTAAACCCCGCCCGGAGCAAGGTCAGAAGGCCCGTGGCCGTCACAGGTCGCGGACCGCGCAGGCGTTCGAGGGCTGCCCGCCCGAGCCTGCGGGTGGACCGCTGGAGGCTGCCGGCAACGGCAGCCCGAGAGAGATGGTCGCCGCCGGCGAGCCGTGAGGCGAGCCGGTACAGGACCCGGCTTATAGGCCACCTCGTCCGCCTCAGCGGCCCGACCGCTCCCCGGTTTGTACAATCTGGGGATGAGTGAGATGCCGATCAGCGAGGCACGCGACCACCTCGGCGAGATCGTCTCCAAGGCGGAGCACGCCCGGGAGCGGATCGTCCTGACCCGTCACGGTCGCGCGGTCGCGGCAGTAATCTCCATAGAAGATCTCCGTGAGCTGGAAGCGGCAGAGGACGAAGCGGATCTCGCCGTCGCCCGAGAGGCGCTGGCCGCCGAGGAGCCTCGCGTACCCCATGCCGACGTCCTCGCCGAGTTCGGCCTGAACTGACGTGGCGCACACCGTCGAGTGGGCGACTGCGGCGCTGCGAGAGCTGCGCAAGCTCGACGCCTCCGCCGCTCGACGGATCCTGATCGCGGTGACACGACTCGCGGCGGAACCCCGCCCCTCCGGGGCCCGGGCCCTCACCGGCCAACCCACCGGGATACTGCGGATCAGAGTTGGTGAATATCGGGTGATCTACCAAGTCGACCACACCCGCGTTCTCGTCACGATCGTTCACGTCGCCCATCGACGTGAGGTGTACCGGCACCTCTGACCCGAGCGACTCGACACAGTGATATCAAGATCGCCCATCACCTGCCTACGTCCACGACAGGGCCGCTGTCCATGGCGCGCGTTCTATCGACGGATCGGGCCGAACCTGGTCATCGGTGTCGAGGCCGACACCGATCCGAAAAGCCGTCAGGTCGGCCGAAGAACGTCTCGACGACGTGGAGGGTGACGCATGAAGCTCGCAGCTCTCAAGCCTCTCGACCAGGTCATTGAGGWCAACCGCGCGGATGCCGAGTTCCGTGACGCACCGGACCGCAGGGCTTTCGCCCGCGACGTTGCGAACAAGGTGGTGCGATACCGCACCGAGCACGGTCTAAGTCAGCGTCAGCTGGCGGCTGTCGTCGGCCTGGTGCAGCCCCAGATCGCCAGGCTGGAGAGAGCCGACCACCAACCCTCCTCCGACACTCGGCGCTGATCATCTCTGGAGGGATCGAAACGCTGGGTCGCCGTCCTCACCTGACTGGTCGTTTCTAGCCATGATGTGGTGACACTGCTACGGTAGGTGGCAATGTCGATCGAACGGCCGGATGCGAGCGTCGATGCGCCGGCCRCTCCCTGGAGACCGGGGGCTGGGCCGAGCCAGGCCGAGGTGAAGGCGCGGCTGCTCGACCGGCTCACATCACCGGAGGCAGGCTCCCCCGTTTCCGCCGACGGCACCGAATCCGATGGCTTGGCATCCGCAGGCTCGGCCCCTGAAGGCTCGGCGCGGCCGGAGACGGAACGTTCCAGGATCGACGCCAAGCTGGACGCGCTCGACCGCCGGAACACCTCGGATGATCGTGCCCCGTGGCCGGCCGACCGTCGGTCGGTAGAGGACACGCGGTCCGCCGATCCTTCGCCGGTGGAACGCAAGCTCGCGCTGCTCGACCGCGGGCCCGGCGGTGAGATGGACGCGGCCAGGAAGCAGGATCGGCCGGCCGGACCGGAGAAGCTGGGGTGGCGGCTCACGAGGATCTGGCGGGAAAGCCTCCCGACTCGAGATGGACGCGCCTTCTTCGAGAAGTCCGACACGGACATGCGGAGGACCGCGATGGCCGCCGAGCCGGTCCCGGGAACCTACACAGCCGACCTRCATGGCGACCCGTCGGGATTCCGGGTCGGCAAGGTCGCGCTCGACGCCCGGCAGCTCGGCGCGCTCATCCGCGCCGACGAGAACTGGCGCGGCCGACCGGTGCGGCTGCTGTCCTGCGAGACCGGGCAGGGCGACAACCCCGTGGCCCAGAAGGTCGCGGACGAACTCGGGGTCGCGGTGACGGCACCGACCGAGCTGGCCTGGGCCGACGACCGCGGTAACGTGTGGACGACATCAAGACGCCGTAACGAGTTCGGTGTCCTGGAAGAGACCATTCCATACGATGGCGCCTGGATCGACTTCCATCCGAAGACCAAGGGTGATGACAATGCCTCTGATTCGCGGTGACCTCAAGGTAGCGAAGGTCTTCGACGGCACAGCGGACGGAGTTCCCTTCATCGTCGACCGCCTAGACCTGCCGGCTGGTCGTGAGCGTTCCGATTTCCTCGCCTACCTGCGGCAGGGTGCGGTCATCATGCGCGCCGCCGGTCTCGATGTCGACCAGTTGGACGAGTCACGCGAAAAAAGAGTGCCGATTGCTCTCCTGACAGACGGGGAATGGGTCTGGGACGCATCGATCGCCTATTATCTGGAGGAGCACGATCTTCCGCCGGAGCCGGCGTTTCTCGACTATCTCCGCGGCCGGGACTTCACGTATGTGGCGCCGACGGAGGAACAGGTCAGCGCCGCGGCGGCGGCCCTGCGGGCGCGGTAGCGCCGCGGGGCCGGCAGCCTCGGCCCTGACCCCRCATCAACCCGCCTGAGCTGCCCCTATTCGCCGTAGATCGTCTGGCCCGCCAGGTGATGGGTGTCGTTGAACCCGCGTAGCACCGCCGGGCCGTCGGAGTACCAGTCGATGGTCGTCATCGACACCAGATCCAGGTGGAGGCGGTAGAGCACGGCCGGTTCCGCCGCCAGCGCCAGCTGGGCCAACCCCTTGATCGGCGTGACGTGTGAGACGATGAGGACCCGCCCGCCTGGCTGCTCGGCGAGCAGCCGGTCACGCACCCGCGCTACCCGGGCCACGGTGGCGATCAGGCTCTCCCCGCCGGGCGGCGGGACGTGCGGGTCGGCGAGCCAGGCATTGAGCTCATCGGGGAACTTCTCACGCACCTCGGCGAAGGTCAGCCCCTCCCAGGCGCCGAAGTCGGTCTCCCGCAAATCGTCGACGACGACGTAGTCGCGGCCGAGGGCCTCGGCGGTCTGCCGGGCCCGCTTCAGCGGCGAACTGACGACGAGATCGAACGGCTCGTCGCGCAGCCGGTTCGCTACGGCCGCGGCCTGGCCGAGCCCGACGTCGGTCAGGGCCGCCTCGACCGTCCCGCTGAAGCGCTTCTCCACCGAGAGCGGGGTCTGCCCGTGACGCAGCAGCACGGTCGTCGTCGGCGGTGCGGGCGGCGCCATCCAGCCGGAGAGCCGGTTCGTCGTCGGCGCGTGGTGCGGGACCGGGTCCGGGGACTGCGGGACCGCGGGTTCCCAGGCCCGYCCGGCGGCGGCGGCGTCCATCGCCTCGTTCGCGAGCCGATCGGCGTCGGCGTTGCGCGCGCGGGGCACCCACTGGAAACGGACCGCGGGGAACCGGGCGGCGAGTTCCGTCGCCTCGGCCACCAGCGGCCGCATCGCCGGATGCTTGACCTTCCACCGGCCGCTCATCTGCTCGACGACGAGCTTGGAGTCCATCCGGACCTCCAGCTCGGCGTCCGGGGCGATCTCAGCGGCGGCCCGCAGCCCGGCGATCAGCCCGGAGTACTCGGCGACGTTGTTCGTGGCGCGCCCGATCGAGTCCGCGCGCTCGGCCAGCAGCTTCCCCGAGCCGGCGTCGCGGACCACGGCCCCGTAGCCCGCCGGGCCCGGGTTACCCCGCGACCCGCCGTCGGCCTYGATGACCAGCCTGCGCACGGTGCCCATCTACATGCTCCCCTCGTCTACCCCCGAGGCGGGGGTCCCGCCGACGGTGTTACAGCCCCGATTCGGGGGTACGGACCAGGATGCGCCGGCACTCCTCACAGCGCACCACCTCATCCCCCGGCGCCGCCGCCACGGCGCGCAGGTCGCCGCCCGACAGCTCAAGATGGCAGCCCTGGCAGCGGCGGCGCAGCAGGGCCGCGGCGCCCACTCCGCTGGAGGACGCCCGGATCCGCTCGTACAGCGTGACCAGCGCCTCGGGCAGCTCCGGGACGAGAGCGTCGCGGTCATGGCGCAGCCGCGCCACCTCGGCATCGAGCTCGGCGTAGGCCTTGTCCCGCGCGGCCACCGCCGCGTCGAGCTCGGCCTGCAGGGCTGATCGCTGCTGGGACAACGCGGAGAGCCGGCTCTCCAGGCCCTCGACGATCTCCATCTTCTCGAGCGCGTCGTCCTCGAGCACGCCCTGACGACGGGTCAGCGAGGCGAGCTCCGCCTGCAGGTTCTCCAGCTCACGCGGCGTCGAGACGGCGCCGGAATCAAGCCGCTGGGAGTCACGGGCCGAACGGGTCCGCACGAGGTCGATCTCGTTCTCCAGCTTGCGCTGGRCACGCGCGACGTCGCTCAGCTCGGTCCGCACCCCGACGACCTCACCGTCCAACGAGGTCAGCGCGGCGGTGCGCTCGGTGATGACGGCGTGCTCCGGCAGACCGCGTCGGCGGGCCACCGACCGGTCGATACCGGTGTCGAGCGCCTGCAGATCGAGCAGGCGGAGCTGAACTGCTGGATCGGCCTTCATCGATTCCTCACTGGTACGCCTGAACGACTACACCTGGCCGACCTGACCAGACCCGACGCGGCGCCCTCCGTGACCCGGGCCTCCGCGTGACCCGGGCCTCCGCGCCGCCGGCACCGCCTACCGGGACGGAACGTGCACCCGCCAGGGATCGGTCACGATAGCGGATACCGACGTGCTCACCGTACGTCCCCTCGCACGCAGACCGGTGTGCAGGCGGGTGGCGGCCTGGCTCAGCCAGGGCCATTCACTCGCCCAGTGGGCGACATCGACCACCACGACCCCATGCGCACCGACGGCGTCGAGGACGTGGTGATGCCGGCCGTCCGCGGTGACGAGGACGTCCGCTCCCGCGGCCTCGGCTGCGGCGACCAGTTCTCCCCCCGAGCCGCCGCACACCGCGATCCGCCGGACGAGCCGGTCCGCGGTACCCGTCGCCCGGACCCCGCCCGCCGTCGCCGGCAGCGCTCGGACGACCCGGGCGCAGAACCGTTCCAGGGACTCGGCCGCGGGCAGGTCACCGATCCGGCCGAGGCCCCAGCACACGCTCGCCCCGCCGACACCGCCCTCATCACCGACACCACCCTCATCACCGGCGCTGCTCCCGGCACCGCCCTCGTCGGCCCCGGCACCGCCCTCGTCGGCCCCGGCACCGCCCTCGTCGGCCCCGGCACCGCCCTCGTCGGCCCCGGCACCGCCCTCGTCGGCCCCGACGTTCGCCGGGGCGGACAGCGGGGCCGGGGCGGACAGCGGGGCGACGTCACGCAACCCCAGCGCGTCGGCAAGCGCGTCACTCACGCCCGGCGCGGCGACATCGGCGTTCGTGTGCACGGTGTACAGGGCGACGCCGGCCCGGATCAGGGTGGCAACGACCCGCCCGCCCGGACCGGTCTCGGCGACGCCGTGCACTCCCCGCAGGAACAGCGGGTGGTGGGTGACGAGCAGCTGAGCTCCCGCCGTGACGGCCTCGGCCGCCACCTCGGGGGTCGGATCCACCGCGAACAGGACCGCCGAGGCCGGCGCGTCCAGATCACCCACCGCCAGTCCCACCGCGTCCCAGGACTCGGCCCAGGACGGAGGGAAGAAACGCTCAAGCACGGCCACACAGTCACGCACTGTCGCTGACGGAAAGGTCACCACCGTGACCCTACCCGCTTCGTCGCAGCGACCTGCCAGCCGGTCACGCTGTCCGGTGCCACACCCGGGCGCCGTGGGGGCGGTCGTTCCGGCCCCGTAACGTCACCGGTGGCAACACGCCTGCGATGTGCTGGCGAGCCGCGAGGAAAGGGCAGTCGTCATGGCGGACGTTTCGGTGCGATTCCAGGTGGCGGGGGATGCCGAGATCGTGCTGAACCTCGCGACCCCGCAGGCTGTCCGGCTGGTGGAAGCCATCATGCGCAAGGTGGCCGAGGCCATGGGTGCGCCGGAACGGCCCGCCGTCGGGGCCATGTGGCCCGACGTGCCATCGGCGCAGGCATCGTTCGCTCCGGACCGGCGCTGAGGCGCTGAGGYACTGAGACGCTGAGACGCCGAGACGCCGAGCCACCCGGGCGGCTGCCCGGCTCCGGCCGGGTGGACGCCCGCCGCCGGCTATGTTGGCGCAATCCCTCTGAACAAAGCAGGCGAAGGCACCAGATCGGCACTCTGCGTACTTGTTTTCACAAAAGCCGGCACAACAAAGCCGCAACACGATACAACTCCGCACAGCCATCCCCACCGAAAGGAAAACGATCAAGTATGGCGGGGGACGTACCGGCCGACGAACACGCGCTCATCATCTCGGCCGGAGGGGAGACGGGCCGAGCACTCCGTGCGGCGTTCGCGGCGATCGCACCCACCGACGCGTCCTCGGATGACGGGGTAGACCAGACCGCCGAGGGCGACGGCTCGCCAGCCGATCCCACCCTGGCCAACGAACGACGGCCGCTGCACCGCTACGGCAGGGTCCACGTGTTGGGCCAGCCTCGGGGCACCTCCACGGCGACGGCGGAGCGCACCGCCGCCCGGCTGGCGGCGGCGGTACTCCCCCCCGCGGACGGCAGCGTCGTGTCGACCACCGGGGTGTCGCCCGGGCTGAACCGCGCCGAGACGCTCGGGCTGGACGCCTTCCGCCTGCGGGCCAGCGCCGCCTACCGGCAGCTCAAGCAGGAACGTCCCCGCGACGGCCGGCCATGGGACATGGACCGGCCCTGCACCGACATCCCGCCGCCCCGGGGCAGCTCGCCTGATCCGGACCAGCCGACACCACATGCCCAGCCGACACCGCATGCCCAGCCGACACCGCATGCCCAGCCGAACGGGCGGGCCGAGGCCCAGAGCCCGACCTCCGCGCCCACGGACACCCGGGCCACGGACACCCGGGCCACCGCGCAGATCGCCCAGGCGTCCTCCCCCACCAGCGCGGCGCTGGAGGGATCGGTGGCCGTCGGGCTGATCCTCGTGGAAGGGCCGACCACCGCGCTGCAACTGACCGCCGCGGAACGCACCAAGATCGTAGCTGAGGTGCAGAACGGGTTGTCCTGGTACGCAACCACGAACCCGGCTGCCGACCTGACCTTCCACTACGACATCCAGATCGTGCGGYTGTCCGTCCCACCGGACCCGAACGCGCCCGACCTCGAGGCGCTGTGGCGTGACCCCACCATGAGCCGGCTCGGCTACGCGGCCAGCTTCGACGGCGTCTACGACTACGTCGACGCGCTCCGGTCCCGGCTCGGCACCCGGTCCGCCTACTGCGCGTTCTTCACCAAGTATCCGCTGGGATACTTCGCGTACTCCTCGGTGGGTGGCCCCCGGCTCGTGATGTCCGTCGACAACGACGGCTGGGGACCGGACAATATCGACCGGGTCTTCACCCACGAGACCGGCCACATCTTCGGCGCTCCGGACGAGTACGCGGGCGCCCAGTGCGACTGCGGCGGTCGGTGGGGGGCGTTCCACGCCCCGAACGGCAACTGCGACGCCTGCGCGCCCGCGCCCGTCGACTGCCTGATGCGCTCGAACAGTTTCGCGCTGTGCCGCTACACCCCCAGCCACATCGGCTGGGGCCACGGAGTAAGCGGCAACCCGGCGCTCGTCCAGGCCAGGGGGCTCGGCCAGATCGGCAACTTCGACGCCGTCGTCCCGTCGGCCTTCGCCGGGCTGACCCACGTCTGGCGGGACAACGACGCGGCTGGCTTCCCCTGGATGGCCCCGTGGCAGACGGCTCAGGAGCTCGGCCGGATCGATGCCGCCACCATGATCCAGAGCACCCTGGCCAGGCCGGGACCCCTCGAGGTCGCCGTCCGGGTCGGCTCGACGCTGTACTTCCTGTGGCGGGACTCCACCGGCGCCTTCGCCTGGCACCCGCCGACCCGCCTCGTCCAGGGGGTGGGGGGCGTTCCGTCGCTGGTGCAGAGCCGGCTGGGCACCAAGGGCAACTTCGAACTGCTCGTGCCCGCCGCGGACGTCGGCATCCTGCACCTGTGGCGCAACCATGACATCCACGGATTTCCGTGGAGCACTCCGAAGCTGTTCGGCGCGAACCTCGGGCGCGTCGACGCCGTCAGCCTCATCCACGGCACGCTGGGCGGCGGCAACGGGATGCTGGAAGCGGTCGCCCGGGTCGGCAACCGGCTCGTGCACCTCACCCGCGACAACGGGGCGGTCTGGCGCACCGGCCCCGTCTTCGCCGAGGGCGTGACGGGCAATCCGGCGCTCATCCAGAGCGCCTTCCCCGACGGCTCCCGCAACTTCGAGGTGGTCGTCCCCGCCGCGGACCGCGGGCTCATCCACTTCTACCGGAACAACGGCGCGCCCTCCCCGGGCTGGAGCGGACCGCGGCCGTTCGCACCGGAGCTGGGCCGGGTGGACGCCGTCTCGATGATCCAGAGCAACTTCGACGGGCATCTGGAGGTGCTCGCCCGCGTCGGCGACCGGCTCCACATGGTCTGGCGTTCGTCGGGCCCCGGTGCAAGCTGGTCGGTCCCCCGGCGCGTGTTCTGAGCCGCCGCGCGTGTTCTGAGCCGCCGCGCGGGGTCATCCGGCCGGCGCCGCCCCGGGTGGCCGGTCGGGCGGGAGGTACCCCGGCGTGTCCCAGGGCTCACCACCTGCGGGATCGCGGCGCTTGGCGCCCCTCCGCGCCAGCCAGCCGTCGACGAACAGGCTCTCGGCTGCGGTGAGGGTCTCCCGCAGCGCCGGGGGAACCTGATCGATGAAGACCCCGCACACCCCGGGCAGGGCAGCCACCTCCGGCGCCCGGGAGGGGGGCAGCGCCACGAGAGCCAGCCGGGGGCGCAAGGCCGAGGTCACGGTGCCGAGGACGGCCAGTTCGGCCAGTGGGTCGACACCCGTGCCGGTCGAGAAGCCCCGGTCCGGCCGATGGAAGACGACCAGTAGCTCCGRCTCGGTTTCCCACACCGGGCCATTGTCCCGCGAACGAACCCGGATGGAAGGTCCCCAGGCACCGACGGTCCACCGCCCGAACCCGCGCCCGAACCCGCGCCCGGTGAGAATCACAGCCCTTCGTGGATGGACACCATGGCTACCGGGGGACAGGGTTGGGACAAACGTCCGACTCCTGGTCGTGGACCCRCCCCAGGCGGTCCTCGCCCRACCGCCGCCGGCCGCTTCCGGTCCCGTCCGGGGCCGGAGAGGGCAGGGCAGGAAGAAGGCACCGCAGTTGAGCGAGCGGCTTCCTCTGTTCCCGCTCGGGACGGTCCTGCTCCCCGGGCTGGTCCTACCCCTGGAGATCTTCGAGGAACGGTACCGGATCTTGGTGCGGAAACTGCTCGAGCAGCCCGCCGACCAGGTCCGACGGTTCGGAGTGATCGCCATCCGGCGAGGCCGGGAGGTGGGTCCGGCCCTGCCGGCGATCCACGACGTGGGCTGCACCGCCGTGCTGCGGCGCGTCCAGGAACACTCCGACGGGCGGTTCTCGCTCATCACGGTGGGCGGTGACCGGTTCCGGATCCGCACGGTGGACCGGCACAGCGAGCCCTACCTCGTCGGGGATGTCGACTACCTGCCGGACGACGTCGGCGACACCGACGACACCGACGACACCGTTCCGGCAGTCCAGCGTCTGCTCCGAACCTACGCCGACCGGCTCGCCGCCACCGGCACCGTGCAGATCTCGCTGCCGGACCTCCCCGACGACCCGATCGCCCTTTCGTACGTGATCGCCGCCGCCGCCGTCACCGACGTCACCGAACGTCAGGGGCTGCTCGCCGCGCCGGACGCGGCCAACCGACTGCGGGCCGAACGGGCGCTGCTCCGCCGGGAGATCGGCCTCCTGGAAAAGATCACCACCATCGGATCGAGCGAGTTGCGCCGGGTCGATCCCAGCCCGAACTGACCCCCGCCCGAACTGACCCCAGCCCGAACCGTGGGACGTTCGCCACCCGGGGGATCGACGCTCAGTCCCCAGCCCCGACCTCAGCCCCAGCCCCGTGGCCGGGCGCGTCGCCGGGCGCGGTCGGACCCCGCCTGTCCTCGGCGGCGTCCGACTGGGCCCGCGAGGTCACCCACAGCCCGACGAGGAGTACGAGCAGGGCGGTCACCGGCATGACAAAGTAGAGCCCGCCCGCGCGGACCTTCATGTCCACCAGGTCGGTGAGCAGCGGAGAGGCGTCCTTCGGCAGCGCGTGCAGCAGCTGGGGCGAGCGCCGCAGGTGGCCGATCCAGCCGGCGATCAGCGAGCCGCCGATACCGCCCGCGGCGAGCCCGACCGGGACCGGCCATCCCGCGTCCCGGACCCGCCAGCACGCCACGGCACCGCCGATCACGCCGGCGACCGCGCAGATCAGGGCGAACCGGACGTCGATGTCGCTCTGGACCGTAAACGCCGATTCATGCCCGTCCAACGCCACGGCAAGATCCAGATGCGGCGCGGTCGCGGCCCAGAGCAGGCCGAGCGGGAAGCCGGCGAGCGCCATCGCCGCCGCGCAGATCAGGCCGGCGACGGCCGCCGAACGAGCACCGAACGCCCGGCCCGGGTTCCGCCCGGGCGGYGCCGGTTCACCGGCCGCGGGGACGGCGATCGCCGGATCGAGGGTCGGCTGACCAGGGTGGTGCGGCCCGTCCCCGGGTGGGACGTCCCCGGGTGGGACGGACAGCGCGACCGGCTCGACTCCGCGGATGCCCGACGACCGCTCCATCATGACGCGCTTTCTGCCACTGGCTGTCTGTCTCCTCGTCCCCGGCCTACCAGCATCCCCGGCCTACCAGCGCGTTGTCGCCGACCGGCCGCAGGCCGTTGACCCTACCGCGCCGGTCGGTCCCGCAGCAGTCCTGCTACTACGCTGGCCCCGCTAACTATGACGCCCTCAGGACGTGCCGACACGGCGCAGTGCCATCGCCGCGACAGACAGCGCCACCATCCCGACGGCGGCGCAGATCCCGAGGTCGAGGACCACCTTCGCCCAGTCGACACCGGGTTGGAAGGCGGCCGCGAGGGCGTCCACCGCGTAGCTGCTGGGCAACGCGTCCCGCGCCCAGCGGCCGACCTCGGGCAGCCGGCCGGAGGGGATCACACCGAAGAACAGCACGATGCTCATTCCGAGCTGGCCGGCGACGGTCGCGAGCTCCGGCCGAGGGGCGAGCAGGCCGATCGCCGCCCCGAGCCCGGACAGGCAGATCCCGGCGAGCGCCACGACGGGCAGCAGCAGCCACAGGCCGGACAGCGGCAGCCCGTAGAGCAGCGCCCCCAGCACCGCGGTGACGACAGTGCCGGGCGCCGCGAAGGTCGCGTACGAGGCCGCCGTGCCCAGCACCACCGCGACGCCGGGCACCGGCAACGTGAGGTAGTAGTCCAGGGCACCGGCCGCCCGCAGCGCCCCGAACCGCTGGGCCAGCAGGTTCAACGCGACGAAGGCGACCACGAGCACCGTGGAACCCGCCACGACCTGCCCGGCGGCCGTGGTGTCGCCGACGTCGAGGATCCCGCGCAGCAGCACGAGGATCCCGACCGACTGGAACGACGCGACGAACAACAGGGGGATCCGTCCCACCTTGGAGCGGGCGAGCTGCCCGCGGTAGACCGCACCGAACGCGGTGCGGAACGACGTCGGCGGCGGCAGCTGCGGCGGGGCACTGCTCGGCGGGGCGGAGGCCGACACCGGCCGCGTGGCGGGAGCCGGGCGGCCATCCGCGACCGATGGCGCCGGCACCCCGGGTGCCCCGCCACCGGGTGCCCCGCGCGCGTCCGGAACGACGGTCACCGGAAAATCACGATCATGCGCGCTCCAGGTCCCGCGACCTGCCGCCGAGGGTGAGGTACACGTCCTCCAGCGAGGGGGTGGCGAGACTGAAATCGTCCAGCGCGGCGAACGCCGGGCCGGCGGTCAACCGGCCGAGGGCGTCACGGGCCGCGGCCGGAGCCAACCGGATGGTCCACCGCCGTCCGTTGACCACGGCGAGCGCGGCCAACGTCGCGACGGTGGGGTCGTCCGCGGGCGGGTCGTGGCGCCACGCGAGGTCGAGCCGGACGTCACCGGACAACGATGCCTTGAGCTGGCCCGGAGTGTCGCAGGCGATCACCCGCCCGGCATCCAGGACGGCGACCCGGTCAAGCACCGACTCCGCCTCGAGGACGTTGTGCGTGATCAGCAGGACGGTGACACCGACGGTGTCCCGGCGACGTTGCAGCGCCGACCACACGGCCCGCCGGGCGACGGGATCGAGGCCGGTGGTCGGCTCGTCGAGGACGAGCATCGGCCGGTCCCCCACCAGGGTGGTAGCGACACACGCCAGCCGGCGTTGCCCACCGGACAGCTTCGACAGCGGGCGATGCGCCACCGCCTCCAGACCGAGCTCGCCGAGCACGGCGTCACGGACCGCCCGCACGGCGGAGCGGGGGACGCCGCGCATGCGGGCGGTGGTCGCCACGGCGGTGGCGACCGGCAGCTCGGCCAGCGCGAGATCGTCCTGGCCCAGATAGGCGGCGAGCCGGGCCGGCAGACCGCGGGCGGCCAGCACGTCGCGGCCAAAAAGGGTAATCGTGCCCGCGTCCGGCCGCAGCAGACCCATCAACTGGCGGACCAGCGTGGTCTTCCCGGCGCCGTTCGGCCCGAGCACCCCGAACACCTCGCCCTGCCGGACGTCGAGATCGATCCGATCATTGGCGAGAACGGCATGCTCACCCGTCCCGTGCCGCCGGGTGAGCCCGCGGACCGCGTAGCTCAACACATCGACCATTGTCGCAGTCGGAGCCGGTCGATGGTCCCGGGCCGACAACGGGCGCTGATCACACCGCGCTGCTCATCCACACCACGACGTCGAGCATCCGCAGCGGGGTGATCGGGGGACCCGCGACGGGTACCAGCGCCCCGAGCCGGCGGAACTCCTCGGCGTTCTCCCGCAGGTCGTACTGCATCGCGCGGATGAGCAGGCCCATGTACTGCCGCCAGGACCGCCCGTCCCGCGGCGACGGCGGGACGCAGTCCTCGTGCTGGTAGAAGATCCTCACCTTGGAGTCGAACAACGGGACCAGGGCGGRCCGCTTGCGGTGCAGCACCTTGGCGATGAGGGAGCCCTTGACGTCCCGGTCGGAGACGTCCGGGTCGTCGAGGGGGTCGTAGAGCGCGGCGACCAGATCGAGGGTGACCTCGTCGGCCTCGATGAGCTCGATGCCGGGAGGAAGCCTGTCCAACGCCCGCTGCAGCAACGRCATCAGCGCGGTGAGCGTGTGCATCCGATCCAGGTCCACGTGGACGCCGAGCAGGCACGGGGCCAGGAGATCCCCGGTGCACAGCAGATCCGGATCACTATTGGTGACCAGGCCGTCGTAGTACGGGTAGGCGTAGCGCAGACCTCGCTTGCGCGGCCCCAGGTACTCCTCGAGCAGGCTCTCCGCGTCGAAGACCTCCCGGGTGCCCTTCGCCAGCTTCAACCTGGGTCTCCTCATCATGATCCGTGAACTCCCCGGCCGGTCGCAACCCCAGGTGACGAAGCCGGTCTCGCCCCTCATCCTCTCCTGTCCCGGTCGACGATGGCGCAGGGGTCGGATGCCACGCCAGAACGGTCACCGTCCGCCACCCGTGCCCGGCACGTCGTCCGATCATGCGGACGGCTCAACCGGATCAGCGACGGTCCGGGGACAGTGGGATGAATCTCACACCCGGCGGCCCGCTTCCCGGTGGGGCCGGATCCACCACCCGCACCCGGGGATCGGTTTCGAGCTGCGAGAGCCGGCCGGCCGGGGCGCGGACCACCACGGCGAACAGACACCCGCACCCGGCCCGCAGGTCGTTCGCCGCCCGCCGCTCGCGGTCGGCGGCGGCGGTGTTGCCGACCTGTGTGTCGGCGGCGGCTCGGGCGTCCGCCTGGGCCGCCGCCGACCCGAAGGCCGCCCGGACGTCGGCCACCGGATCGCGCACGACGGCCTGCTCCTGTTCACCCCCGATACCGGCGGTGAAGAACACCTGGACGGTCCGGAAGTCGCCGAACACCTCGAGCAGGTCGGCGGGGGTGCGGGGCGCGGTGAGACTGGCCACGGCGTAGAGATCGGCGCCGGGGGCGGCCGAGGTCAGCAACGCGAGGTTCTGCCGGCTGGCGCCGAGGTAGTCGGCGACCGGGTCGTTCGGCCCGGGGCCGATCGTCACCGCGGGCAGCGCGGGCGCCACCGGCTGGTCGGGCGCCGCCGGCTGGTTCGCGGACGTCGCTGCCTGCTCGGTCGCCGAGGAGGACGGTCCGGACGACGGAGCATGATCGACGCCCTGCAGGATCGCGGCCGTCGCGCTCACCACGATCAACGCGACGAGTCCGAGGACGAGCATCCGGACGCCCCAGTCCACCACCCCGCCGGGCGTGACTCCGGCCACGTCGAGCAGGGCCGGCGGACCGTCATCGTCGTCGGAGCCGGCAGGCGAGGGCCGGACCCGGTCCCGGGTCCGGCGGACCCGACCGATCTCCCGCTCCGCCAGGCCCACCATCCACGCCCGGACGATCGCGATCGCGCGAGAGGTCGCCGGCAGCGTGCGGGCGTCGACCCGATCGAGCAGCGCCCCCAACCCGTGGACCGGTGGGCGCACGGTGGACCACCCCCGGCAGGCGGGGGCCGGGGCCGGCACCGCTCCCCCGGGTGCCGCGGGAGCGRGCACCGGCGCCGAGGTCGCCTCCCCGAGCGTCGCCGGCTCCGTCATGGCTGGTCCCGCAGCCGTTCCACCGCCTCGGCCAGGTCAGCCGGGTCCGGACTGGTGAACTCGACCCGTCCGCCGTGACCGGGATGATCGAAGGACAGCCGCGCCGCGTGCAGCCACTGGCGGGTCAGGCCGAGCCGCTCGGCGAGCGTGGGATCGGCCCCGTAGGCGAGATCCCCGACACACGGGTGCCGCAGGGCGGACATGTGCACCCGGATCTGGTGGGTGCGCCCGGTCTCCAATCGCACGGACAGCAGGGAGGCGGCCCGGAACGCCTCCTGGAGGTCGTAGTGGGTGATACTCGGCTTGCCGTCCGCGACGACGGCGAACAGCCCCGGCCGGCGCGGATGCCGGTCGATCGGGGCGTCCACGGTGCCCCGCAGCGGATCGGGATGGYCCTGCACCACGGCCCGGTAGCGCTTGTCCACCGTACGGTCACGAAACGCCCGTTTCAGCAGGGTATATGCGCGCTCGCTCTTGGCGACCACCATCACCCCGGTGGTACCGACGTCGAGACGGTGCACCACCCCCTGACGCTCGGCCGCGCCCGAGGTGGAAATGCGGTATCCCGCGGCGGCCAACGCCCCGATCACGGTCGGTCCGGTGAAGCCGGGCGCCGGATGGACGGCGACCCCGACCGGCTTGTCCACCACGATGATGTCGTCGTCGTCGTAGAGAATGCCGAGAGCCTCGACCGGCGTGGGTTCCACCGCCACCGGACGCGGCGGAGCGGGCAGCCGGACCTCCAGCCAGGCACCGCCGCTGACCCGGTCGGACCGGCCCCGGACCTTCCCGTCGAGGCTCGCCTGGCCGTCGTCGACGAGCGCGGCGGCCACGGTCCGCGACAGCCCGAACATCCTCGCGATCGCCGCGTCGAGACGGACGCCGTCGAGCCCGTCCGGGACCGGCAGGGACCGCAGGTCACCGCCCGTGATGGTCACTGCCCCCGCCGGGGGGATGATGCTCGGCGTAGCGCGTGCCGTCCAGACCCACGCCGCGCAGGGACAGGATGACCGCGAGCACGCCGCCGCAGACGATCGCGGAGTCGGCCACGTTGAAGATGGGCCAGTAGTGGAGGTGGACGAAGTCCACGACGTGACCGCGCAGGGGACCGGGCGCGCGGAAGAGGCGGTCGGCGAGGTTGCCCACCGCCCCGCCGAGCAGGGCGCCGAGCACGAGAGCCCACCCCACCGACCGCAGCCGGCGGGCGGTGAACACCACCACCGCGACCACGGCCAGGGCGACCAGGCTGAGTAGCACCGTCGCGCCGCCCGCGAGGCTGAAGGCCGCTCCGGAGTTGCGGGTGAGCTCCAGGTCGAGCAGGCCGGGGATGACCTCGACAGGCCCCCGGTCAGACAGGGTGGCCACCGCGACATGCTTGGTGAGGATGTCCGACAGCAGGACGATCGCCGCCGCGACCGTCAGCGTGGCCACCGCCCGGCGGGAACCGACGGTAGGGCGAGCCTCGTCCCGCCCGTGCGGCACCGGCGTCGACCCCCCGGGCGGGGCCGAGGGCTTCGTCGACATCGCCGGCGCGACGGACCCCGCGCCCGGGGTGACGCCCCCCGGCGCGGTCACCGCGTGATCGACGGGATCTTCGGACACACCGCTCCCGATGGTCGGCACCTCTCCTACCGGACCACTCTACGGCCCCGAGTCCCGACGATGAACCGGCCGCGCGGCGAAGGGCCGAGCCGGGGACGGGACCACTCGTCCCGCTGAGCTACGCTGATGGACAGCGGTACGGCGTGGACGGGGACGAGTAGCGGCGGGCGCAGCCCGAGCGAGCCGGGGTCGGTGGAAGCCCGGTGGCCAGCGCGTCGCGAAGATCACCCCCGAGCCGCCGGAAGAACGGAATCCGGTCGACCATCGGGTCCCCAGTAGATCCGGCCGCCGCGAGGACAACGAGGGGCCATCCCTCGGCCCGATCCGGCCGAGCGGGTGCGCAAGGAGGGTGGTACCGCGGTACCCCCGGTCCGGGTAGGACAGGCGGCCGGCGCATCGGCCGGATGGTCACGCCCGGGACCGGTGAGGCGTCGTCCCTCCGTTGGAGAACCAGCCCGACGGAGATTACGACTATGGAGACCGGGTCCCCACGATGAGCACCCCTCTGCGGCATCCCACCTTCGCTCCGCTGCCCGCCCAGGTGGACCTGCCCGCCCTGGAGCGGGAGACGTTGGCCCGCTGGCGCGACACCAAGGTGTTCCACCGTTCGCTGGAGGCCACCGCGGACCGCCCGCTGTGGGTTTTCTACGAGGGCCCACCCACCGCCAACGGCAGGCCGGGGGCGCACCACGTGGAGGCCAGGGTCTTCAAGGACCTGTTCCCCCGCTACCGGACGATGAAGGGCTACCACGTTCCCCGGCGGGCGGGCTGGGACTGCCACGGGCTGCCCGTCGAGCTCGCGGTCGAGAAGGAGCTCGGCTTCACCAGCAAAAACGACATCGAGGCGTTCGGCATCGCCGAGTTCAACGCCCGGTGCCGCGAGTCGGTGCTGCGCCATGTCGCGGACTTCTCCGCGATGACCGAGCGGATGGGCTATTGGGTCGACCTCGATGGCGCCTACCGCACCATGGACACCAGCTACGTCGAGAGCGTCTGGTGGTCGCTCAAGCAGATCTTCGACCAGGGCCTGCTGGTCGAGGACTTCCGGGTCACCCCGTACTGCCCGCGCGACGAAACGCCGCTTAGTGACCACGAGGTGTCCCAGGGCTACTCGGACGTCGACGACCCCTCGGTCTACGTCCGTTTCCCGCTCGTCGCCGACGCCCTGGGCCTCGCCGGGCAGGGTGCGCAGCTGCTGGTATGGACGACGACCCCGTGGACGCTGGTGTCGAACACGGCGGTGGCCGTTCACCCGGAGGTGGAGTACGTCCTGGCCCGCGCGGGGGACGGGGAGTTGTTCGTCGTCGCCGAACCACTGGTCACCGCGGCCCTCGGCGAGGACGCCGAGATCGTCGAGCGGTTCCGCGGGGCGGAGCTGGCCGGTGCCCGCTACACCCGCCCGTTCGAGCTGCTGGCGGCCGAGCGGTTCGCGGCCGGCACCGGCGTCCCGCACTCGGTCGTGCTCGCCGACTACGTGACGACCACGGATGGCACGGGCCTGGTCCACCAGGCGCCAGCGTTCGGCGCGGAGGACCTCGCGGTCTGCCGGGCGAGCGGGCTGCCGGTGGTGAACCCGATCGGGACGGACGGTCGCTTCCTCGCCGACGTCCCCCTGGTCGGCGGGATGTTCTTCAAGGATGCCGACGCGCCGCTGACCGCCGACCTGCGCGAGCGGGGCCGGCTGTGGCGGGCGTCGACGTATACGCACAGTTATCCGCACTGCTGGCGCTGTCACACACCGTTGATCTACTATCCGCTGCCGTCCTGGTACATCCGGACCACCGCCATCCGCGACGAGCTGCTGGCGCAGAACGAGCGGACGACCTGGCACCCCGAGCGGATCAAGACCGGTCGGTACGGCGAGTGGCTGCGCGGCAACGTCGACTGGGCGCTGTCCCGCAACCGATACTGGGGGACACCGCTGCCGGTCTGGCGCTGCGACGACGACCCCACCCACCTGGTGTGCGTCGGGTCACTCGCGGAGCTCTCCGAGCTCGCCGGGCGGAACCTGGCCGACCTCGACCCGCACCGCCCGTTCGTCGACGAGGTCACCGGGACCTGCCCGACCTGTGGCGGCGCCTCGCACCGGGTGCCCGAGGTGATCGACGTCTGGTATGACAGCGGCGCGATGCCGTTCGCCCAGTGGGGCGCCCCGCACCACAACCTCGCGGCGTTCACCCGGCAGTACCCGGCGCAGTACATTTGCGAGGCGATCGACCAGACCCGCGGCTGGTTCTACACGATGATGGCGGTCGGYACGCTGGTGTTCGGCCGCTCCTCCTACGAGACGGTGCTCTGTCTCGGCCTGCTCCTGGACGCCGACGGCCGCAAGATGAGCAAGCATCTCGGCAACGTGCTCGATCCCTTCGAGCTGTTCGAGCGGCACGGCGCGGACGCGGTCCGCTGGCTGATGCTCGCCGGCGGCTCGCCGTGGGCGGACCGCCGGGTGAGTCACGAGGCGATCGAGGACATCGTCCGCAAGGTCCTGCTCACCTACTGGAACACCTCGTCCTTCTTCGCTCTCTATGCCGGGGCAGCCGGCTGGCGCCCAGGCGCGGACCCGGCCGCGGACCCGCGCGCGACACCGCCGGCCCGACGGCACGTGCTGGACCGCTGGGCGCTGTCCGAGCTCGCGGCCACCGTCGCCGAGGTGGACGATGCGCTGGAGAACTTCGACTCGCTGCGGGCCGGGCGGCGGATCGCCCGGTTCGTCGACGACCTGTCCAACTGGTACGTCCGCCGGTCCCGCCGCCGGTTCTGGGCCGGCGACGCCGACGCCCTGAGCACCCTGCACACCTGCCTGGACGCGCTGACCCGGGTGATGGCGCCGTTCACGCCGTTCCTCACCGACTGGCTGTGGTCACGGCTGTTCGCCGACGCATCCCCGCGGACCCCCGACTCGGTGCACCTGGCCGCCTGGCCCGAGCTCCCGGCGGGGCTGCACACGCCGGAGCTCTCGGAGCAGATGGATCTCGTCCGGCGGATCGTGGAACTCGGCCGCGCCGCCCGGGCCGCCAGCGGGGTGCGCACCCGCCAGCCGTTGCCGCGGGCGGTCGTCGGCGCGAGTGCCTTTGACGAGCTCTCCCCCGAGCTGATCGCGCAGATCACCGAGGAGCTCAACGTGACCACGGTGGAGCCGGCGACCTCGGAGGTCGTCGACATCTCGGTGAAGCCGAACTTCCGGGCGCTGGGGCGGCGCTTCGGCAGGAACACCAAGGCGGCCGCCGCGGCCATCGCGGCCGCCGGTCCTCCCGTCAACGGACGGCTCACCGTCACCGTTGACGGGGAGGACGTCGAGCTGTCCGGGGACGAGCTGATCATCACGGAGACGCCGCGGCAGGGCTGGGCGGTCACCGCCGAGTCCGGGCTCTCCGTCGCCCTCGACCTGGAGATCTCCCCGCAGCTCGCCCGCGCCGGGCTCGCCCGCGACGTCGTCCGGGTGCTCCAGGACGCGCGCAAGGCGGCGGGGCTGGAGATCACCGACCGGGTGGACGTCTCCTGGGCGGCGACGCGCGAGGAGACCGCGCTCGCTCTGCGTACCCACGGTCAGACGGTGGCCGAGGAGGTGCTGGCGGTCTCCTTCACCGAGGCGGCCCGCACGGAGCTACCTGCGGCGCAGCCGCGCGAGACGGCAGCCCGCTCGGCGGCCGAGGAGCTGGGCCTGGCGTTCACGCTCACCCGGCACGAGACGACCGGCGGCTGAGACCGAGGCCCGGGGTCAGCGAGAGGCCCGGGGCCAGCGAGAGGCCCGGCGTACTGCTCCCGCCGGGAGCAGCGCCGCGGCGGCCAGCGTCAAGATCAGGGACGCATAGACGAAACCGCTGCCGGCGAGGATGCCGACCACCGCAAGAACCGTACACAGAGCAAGAACCGCTCCACAAAGCGTCAGCATCTCTCGATCACCCCATCACGAGACCGGCCGTCCGCGCCGGTGCCGAGGGCCACGCCGGACCCGCCGAGGGCCGCGCGGTGGATGATCAGAACTCCTGCATTCCCGGGGCGTCCCGCCGGGTGGCGTCCATGTCCGGCCGGCCGTGACCGTTGTCGCGGGCCATGGCGGCGCCGGCGGGCAGGGGCGGACCGGGCGGGAAGGTCGGCTGGTGGGCGGGGCTCTGCGCAGCGCCACTGGGCCCCATGCCCACCGCGGGCGGTGTGGGTCCACCACCCGGGTTGAGGCCCGGCCGCGGAGGCCCGCCGGCACCGACGGCCGGCTGGGTCGGCATGCCGTCCAGGTCCCGCAGCTGCATCTCCAGGTAGGCCCGCAGCCGGGTGCGGTACTCCCGCTCGAACGCCCGAAGCTGCTCGACCTGGCCCTCGAGACGACGCTTGTCGTCCTCCAAGCCGCCGAGCTGCTCGGCCACGTGCGCCCGGGCCTCACCGATGATGCGGTCCGCGTCCGCCCTCGCCTCGCGGCGGGCGCGTTCGGACTCCGCGCGCGCCTCGCGCAGCGCCTCGTCCGCCGTGCGCTGGGCCAGCACGAGGGTACGGGCGACCCGCTGCTCGATGTCGGCCTCCACCTGCGGGTTGCCGCCGGCCCGGGCGGGCGGTCCGGAGGTACCCACCGCCGAGATCACCGTGGTGGGGGCGCCACCCTGCTGCGGCGCGGGGGGCTGCGGCTGCTGGCCCCGCTCCCGGGCAGCCTGGGCGGCCTGGGCCTGCGCCTGGGCGATCTGGCGACGCGCCTCGTCGAGCTGGCGGCGCAGGCCCTGGTTCTCCTCGAGGATCTGCGCGGGCACGCCCGGACCACCACCGCCGGAACGCCGGGCCTCGTCGAGCTGCCGGCGCAGGTCGCTGTTCTCGTCCAGCAGCCGCGTCAGCTCGGCCTCGACCTCGTCGAGGAAGGTGTCGACCTCATCCTCGTTGTAGCCCGTGCGAAACCTCGTCGGACTGAAGACCTTGTTCTGAACGTCCTGTGGTGTCAGARCCACGTCGCCTCCTCGTGCGGCATCGCCGCTCCCCGAAGAGAGGGCGGTCTGCGGGCAGTCTGCCGCGCCCGCGCTCGCGGTGTGCACAACAACCCCGTCACAGCCTCTGCGCATAGCTTCGAAGCACGATGACCACTAGGAAGAGCAGCAGGAACCCGAGGTCAAGCGCAACGCTACCCACCCGCAACGGCGGAAGAAATCGCCGGATGAATCGTAACGGAGGGTCAGTTACCGTGTACACGATCTCGAAGACCAGTACCAGCGGGCCGGTCGGGCGGAACGATCGGCTGAGGGCAAGAACCAGATCGATGATCCATCGTGCTATCAGGAGCAACAGATAGACCGTCAGCACCCAAAAGATCAAGCTTCCTACTGTGCTGATGGTGCTCTCTCCTGAGAAACGGGGGGGACGCGAACGCCCCCTGACTATGACTGGTTGTAGAACCCACCCTCGCGGATGCGTCGCTTGTCCGTCTCGGTGACCTCGACGTTGTGCGGCGAGAGCAGGAAGACCTTGTTTGTCACCTTCTCGAGGTCGCCCCGCAGCCCGAAGATCAGACCTGCGGCGAAGTCGACCAGCCGCTTGGCGTCGGCATCGTCCATGTCGGTGAGGTTCATGATAACGGGCGTCCCGTCCCTGAACTCCTCGCCGATCTGGCGCGCCTCATTGTAGCTGCGTGGCTGAAGCGTGGTGATCCGGTAGGGGTGCGACTCCTCCACCGCGGCCACCCTGCGCATCGGCACGGGACCGGCGGGACGCAGCGGTTCGACCGGTGGACGTCGCGGCATGGCGACCGGCTCCTCACGTGCGTCTATCCGACGGACCGTACGGTCCATCGGAACCGGTTCGTGCATAGCACGCCGGTCGTCACGACCGACCGCACGACCGTCGTCATAGTCGTCGTCGAGATAGTCCTCATCCTCCTCGGCCAGACCGAGGTAGACCATCGCCCTGCGCCCGAGCCCCATGGGCGCGACTCTAAGGGACACCAGGCCGTTCACCGAACAAAGCGGTGCCGATCCGAAGGTGTGTCGCGCCTTCGGCCACAGCGTCCTCAAGATCTCCCGACATGCCGGCACTGATGACGGTGGCCTGGGGATGCCCCACCTTCAGGCGTTCCGCCACCTCACGCAGTCGCGCGAACGCAGGTCGTGGCTGCCCCCTCCGGGGGGCGACAGCCATCACGCCTCGCAGGGCCAGTCCCGGCGCCTCCTCGACAAGATCGGCCAGGGCRGAAAGGCCGGCCGGATCGATCCCTCCGCGCCTCGAGCCGGCGATCGACGCGCCGATCTTCCCATCGGAAGCACCAGGGAGGTCCAACGAGACCTGGAGACAGATCGACAGCGGGCGGCCGCGTTCCATTGCCAGCCGGGAGAGCACTGGCACCAGGCTCACCCGATCCACCGACTGCACCCAATCCGCCCAACGAAGAACGGATCTGGCCTTGTTGCGCTGCAGTTGTCCCACGAAATGCCAGATCGGATCGTCGGAACCGGTGGCACCGGAGGACAGGCCGTCACCGGTTCCCTTGGCCGGGACGCTCCGTTCCCCGCCGATCAGCCGGGTGACGAGACTCACCTTCGGCCCGGCCTCCTGCTCCCGGTTCTCGGCGAAGTGCCGCACCCCGAGCGTGTGCATCATCACAACATCCTGGGGTGGGTAGGTTTTACTGACCGCAATGAGGGTGAGGTGGTCCGGATCACGGCCCGCGGCCCGGGCCGCCCCCGCGATCCGAGCCCGGACCTCGGCCAGCCGCTGCGTCAACCGGTCCARGYGCGCCGGATCGAGCTCGATCGGGGCGGGCCGGTCCGGGGCGGGCCGGTCCGGGGCAGGCCGGTCCGGGGCAGGCCGGTCCGGGGCAGGCCGGTCCGGGGCAGGCCGGTCCGGGGCAGGCCGGTCCGGG
>NZ_MRUJ01000011.1:0-20600 GCF_002099325.1 Frankia sp. KB5
CTTCGCCGCGATGCGGCGGTTCAGTCGGTGGCGGGGGTGGGTGGGGCGGCGAGGACCTCGCCGAGGACCAGGGCCAGTTCGCCGAAGGCTCGGCCGCGGTGGCTGATCGCATCCTTCTCCGCCGCGGACAGTTCGGCGTTCGTCCGGGTCTGACCGTCGGCCAGGAACAGTGGGTCGTAGCCGAAGCCGCCCACGCCGCGAGGTTCGGTCAGCAGGGTGCCACGTAGCTCGCCGTGGGCGACCTGTTCGACGCCGTCCGGGGTGACCAGGGCCGCCGCGCAGACGAAGGCGGCGCCGCGCCGGTCGGCCGGGACGTCGTCAAGCTGCGCGAGCAGCAGGGTGTTGTTGGCGGTGTCCCGTTCGACCCGGGTGCCGTCGCGCCAGCCCGACCATCGAGCCGAGCGCACCCCCGGCATCCCGGCCAGCTCGTCGACGGCGAGCCCGGAGTCGTCGGCGACCGCGGGCAGCCCGGTCTCCGCGACCGCCGCCCGCGCCTTGATCAGAGCGTTCTCGGCGAAGGTCGTCCCGGTCTCGGGCACCTCCTCGCCTGGCGGCAGGCCCACCAGCTCCACGGCCAGGCCGCTGGCCGCCAGGATGCGGCRCAGCTCCGCGAGCTTCGCCTCGTTGCGACTGGCGAGGACCACCTTCGTCGTCCGGGCCGATCCGTGGTGTTCGGCGCTCATCGAGCACCTCCCGGGCGGGGAGGCCCCGCCGGGACCGGGCCGCGCAACGCCTCGGTCTGGATCGCGGTGAGCTGAGCGCATCCACGCACTGCGAGGTCGAGCAGGCTGTCGAGCATCGTCCGGTCGAACGGGGTGCCCTCGGCGGTGCCCTGGACCTCGACGAAACCGTCCGCCCCGGTGCACACCACGTTCATGTCGGTGTCCGCGGTGGAATCCTCGCTGTAGGCCAGGTCGAGCATCGCCTCACCCTTGACCACGCCGACGCTGACCGCACTGACGCTCGTGATGATCGCATCGGGCCGGCCGAGCCAGCGGGCGGCGTCGACCAGCGCGACGTAGGCGCCGGTGATCGCGGCGGTGCGCGTGCCGCCGTCGGCGAGCAGCACGTCGCAGTCGATCGCAATGGTGTTCTCGCCGAGGGCCTTCAGGTCGATGCAGGCACGCAGGCTGCGGCCAATCAGTCGGGAGATCTCATGGGTCCGCCCGGAGATGCGGCCGCGCACGGACTCGCGATCGTTACGGGTGTCGGTGGCCCGTGGAAGCATGGAGTACTCGGCGGTCACCCAGCCCAGGCCGCTGCCCTTGCGCCAGCGCGGGACCCCCGTGGTCACCGAGGCCGCGCACAGCACCCTGGTCCGGCCCGCACTGATCAGCGCGGATCCCTCCGCGTGCTCCTGCCATCCCCGCAGGATCGTCACCTGCCGGAGTTCGTCCGGTCTCCTGCCATCCGCTCGTATCACGTCGCGACACTATCGGCCCAGGGTGACCCGGCCGCGCGCCGAGGTGCGGAGGTGCGGTCCGTCAGAGCTCCCAGAGCTCTCAGAGTTCATAGACGGTGCCGGGGCTCGCGAGGGTCAGCGGGCCGTCGTAGACGCCAGCCGCCTCCTCCTCGGAACGGGCGGCGTTCCCCCACGGGACAAGATGCGTGAGCACGAGCTGACCCACGCCGGCTCGCCGGGCGTGCTCGCCGGCCTCCCGGCCGGTCAGATGCAGGTCAGGGGGGTTGTCCTCCTCATCGAGGAACGACGCCTCGCAGAGGAAGAGATCGCTGTCGGTAGCGAGGCGGACCAGCCGGTCACACGCCCCGGTGTCGCCCGAGTAGGTCAGTACCCGATCGTCGGCGGTGAGGCGGATGCCGTAGGCCTCCACCGGATGGGCCACCCGGGTGAGATCGATCCGGAACGGCCCGATGTGCAGGCGGCCGGCGCCGATGGTCCGGAAGTCGTAGATGTCGGCCAGGCTGTCGTCCGGCCATTTCTCGAACGCTCCGCACAGCCGTTCCTGGGTGTTGATCGGGCCGTAGACCGGGAGCTTGGGCGGCATGCCCTCCGGGTGGTACCGCCGCGCGTAGGAGTTGGCCACCAGGTCCAGGCAGTGGTCGCCGTGCAGGTGGCTGAGCAGCACCGCGTCGATCTCACGCAGGTCGCAGTGCCGTTGCAGTTCGCCCATGGACCCGTTGCCCGCGTCGAGGACGAGCCGGAACCCGTCGTCCGACTCGACGAGGTAGGACGAACAGGCCGACGTCGGGCCGGGATACGTGCCTGAACAGCCGAGGATCGTCAGTTTCACCGTGGCACCACCGGGCTCTGCTGGGAGGAGGGTTCCTGGTCCGCCCCGGTTCGGGCGGCCCATACGGCTGGAGGCGTGACTGTGGCCCGCGCGGCGGGAACGGGCGGGGACACCGCCGCGACGCCGACGAGTTCGGGGCCGAGGAACCTGCGTCCCACCCGGCTGAACAAGGTTGGATCACCCGTGGTGAGGAACCGGTGGGTGGGCGGCGGAAGGTCCGGATCGCGGAAGAGTCCATGCCGGACAAGTACCCGGTAGGTGTCCTTGGCCGTCTCCTCGGCACTACTCACCAGAGTGACGCCCTCTCCCATCACGAGGCCGATGACCCCCGTCAGCAGTGGGTAATGTGTACATCCGAGTATCACCGTGTCCACGTTGGCTTCCTGCAATGGTGCGAGGTACGCCTCGGTCAGACCGAGCAACTGCCGCCCGCAGGTGATACCCCGCTCAACGAAGTCCACGAACGCCGGGCAGGCCGCACCGGTCAACTCCACGCCCGCGGCGGCGGTGAACGCGTCGTCGTAGGCGCGGCTGGCAATCGTCGCCAGCGTGCCGATGACGCCTACCCGCCCGCTGCGGGTCGCCGCGGCCGCTCGGCGGGTCGCCGGCATGATCACTTCGATGACTGGTATGTCGTAACGCTCCCGGGCGTCGCGCAGACAGGCGGCACTTGCCGTGTTGCAGGCGATGACCAGCAGCTTCACGCCCTCGTCCACGAGCCGGTCGAGGGCATCGAGGGCGTAGCGACGCACCTCGGCGATCCGCCGCGGACCGTAGGGTGCCCGAGCGGTGTCCCCGAGATACATCAGGGGCTCATGCGGAAGCTGGTCCAAAATGGCGCGCGCCACAGTCAGACCGCCCACCCCGCTGTCGAACACCCCGATCGGCGCGCCGCTCATGAGCGATCAGACTAAGCCGGAAACCCGATGCTCACCCTGTGGCTGTTGTCACGGAACCATTGTCCGGTCCCGGACAGTCCTCGCGCGTCCGACATAGGACCATCTCGCCTCGCTGAGCTGGGCGCATCGCTGTGCGTCATACCTCGTTGTTTACCCAGGTGAAGGCGTCCGCGTGCCGCGAGGGGCCGAGGTGTGGCCGRCTCGACATCCGGGGATCGTCCCGGTCTGCTGGATCATCCGATGACCTTCGCCTGGTCCGGAACGCGATCTTTCATCGATGTATCGCGGGAAATGCGTGGTCCGTCTGTCGATCGTCCACGAGGAGCCGTGCCCGGGTGGGTATGCCATACGGGTACAGGCACGCCAAACGGAGTGTAGGCTAGAACTGCCTGTAATCGATCAGTGACTACTAGCTATCGAACAGGTATGTTGAGGACGCGGCTGAGGTGTCCGGGTCGTTCCCATCCGTCCCCGATTCGAGGCACCCCAGTCGCATCCTCGATGTCTCCAGGCGTCTTCCAGGCCRCCTCCAGGCCGTCCCCSGGGTGTCGACGCAACGTGGTTCCCGACGTCTCCCCGCGCTTCTAYGATGACGTCACGCGGTGGTCTTGCCATCGTCCGGCCATGCAGTCATCCAGGGAGATCAGGGGACGTCAGCACGTGACCACGCACGGAGGGTCGCGGTCGGGTGGCTCTTCGAGCACTCAAGATCGTCCCATGGCGTGAGGACGGACGGTGTAAGCGGGATACACGGCACCAAACTGTCCTCTGCCTTGTCGGGTTGACGTCGATCGGGGGCATCGCTGGCCGTACGGCGATAGGAACATGTCCATGGCCCGGCTCCTCGCGGCGATCTCCACGGGCGTCGCCCTCCTGGTGGGAGGGTTGACGGCGCTTGCCGTCATGCTGCCGCCCGAGTACGGCTATCTGGTTCCGATTGTCATTATCCTCGTTGTCGTGGGGGTCAACATCACTGCCTGGCTTGTGATCCCGCGTGTCGTCGGCCCGGCGTCGGCGTCGGCGTCCGTGCACCGCTCGATACCGGAGAATCGTCCGATGGGTGGCTCGTTCGTGTTCGGTCGTGGTGAGTTCGACTGGGCGCGTTCGGACGCATCCGATGCCTCCGTCGAGTCCTCGTCGGACAACTGGTCGTCGAGCTGGGACTACGCCGGCGGGGACGGTCCGGACGGCAGCGACGACGAGAGCGGTTTCGACGACGACCGCTGGTATGGTTCCGCGGTCCGCCGTGGCGCGGGTTTCCCGCCGTCCGCTCTTACCGGAGCATCCATGCCCGGCCTGCTGTCCGCCGACACCGGACAGCATCACCGGGCCACGCAGTCCGGCCCAGTGCCGGCGGAGCCAGAGAAGCACCACGACGACAGCCGCCAGCCGTAGCGATGCCCAGTGGGGACTGACCGGCCAGGGCGGCGTTCCTCCGGCCGGGCACATCCCGTCCGTGCTGTGCTCGGTACGGTCGTTGAGGTCGGTACGGTGCAGCGCGGTGCGGTGGCGGCCCGGCGCCGTGGATCAGGCGAGCCCGGCGCGTCGRCGGGCCGTCTCGGTCACCGCGGCCCAGTCCTGGTCGGTCTGGCCATGCGCCAGCGCGTCGACGAAGGCGTCCCGCAGCACGCCGCCGAAGGGCAGCGGAACGTTCCGTTCCAGCCCTGAGGCCAGCGCGAGCTGGACGTCCTTCAACCCGAGCGGGAGACGGAAGTTGACGGGCTCGTAGTCCCGGTTTCCGATCATGCGGCCATAGCCGGTGAAGACCGGGCCGGTAAACAGGTTGTCGGTGAGCACTTCGATGAACGTGGCCGGGTTCATCCCGCCGGCCTCGATGACGGCGCTCGCCTCCGCCATCGCCTCGATGCTGCAGGCGATCAGATAGTTACCCAGGATCTTCACCAGGTTGGCGTGCTCCGGCGCATCGCCGACCGTCCAGGTTCGCCGGYCGAGGACGTCGAACAGGGGCTGAACCTCGGCGATCGCGTCCGGATCGCCGCTGGTCACGATGGTGAGGTTGCCGGCGCGGGCGGCGTCGGTCCGGCCGAAGACAGGAGCCGCGAGGTAGCGCAGCCCGTGCTCGGCGTGCTCACGCCGGGCCTGGATCGCCAGCGCGGTGCTGACGGTGGCCATATTCACATGCAGTGCTCCGGCCGGCGCGGCGGTCAGTACCCGCGGATCGAGCAGGCGGTCGGTGACGGCCTGGTCGTCCGCCAGCATGCTGAGGACGATTCCGGTGGCGAACGCCTCGGAGATGCTGGCGGGCACCGCACCGGCGGCGGCCAGCTCGGTGAYGGGATCCGGTGAGCGGTTCCAGGCCAGTACGGTGTGGCCGGCGTCGATCAGATTGCGCGCCATGGCGCTGCCCATTCCGCCAAGTCCGATGAAACCGATTTTCATGCGTCACCCTCCTGGCCTGGTCGGCGGACGGTCCGCCGACGCGGGTTTCCTGCCCGGCTGGGCTGGGCCAAGTGGCATCGGCCGCTCCAGCCCAGGGCGGGTGAAGAACGGACCGGCAGGTGCCGGGTCCTCAGGCGCCTGTCATCGTAGGAAGCCCGGTGCCCGAGGTCAGTGTGATGAACTCGATACGCGGGGGACCGGTGAGCAGATCCTGCCGCTCGGCGACGAAATGGTGGATGTGCGGCTGGTTCTCATGATCCTCGAACGCCTCGCGGTCGCGGTAKAGCTCGTAGAAGAGCCGGGCATTGTCGTCGCCGACCACCCGATGGGTAGTGTAGATCAAGGTCCCGGGTTCGTGGGCGGCGATCAGCGGCACCGTCTCGGCCACCAACGCGTCGAACGCGTCCGCCGTGTCCGGGCGTACCTCGAACCGCACCGTCAGACCGAACATGGATCTCCTCCTCAGGGTGTTGCGACAGGGACATGGCGGGGCGCTGTCGCTTCGCGACGTACTGTCACCGTATCCGGGAGATCACTCTAATGGTGGCCTGAGAGCCCGGCCACATCGATGCGGCCTGAGATCGGCCGCCTTGTGTAGTCCGGGACGGGCCATCCGGACCTTGACGGCAGGAGGCCGATGTACAGCAGATTCTGTCGACCAAAGACGATATGGACGTCATGAACGGTACCCGATGGTATTCCTTCAAGGCTGGATCTGGTGGATGACGGGCATGGTCTCCCGGCCGGCCTAGCGATTCGCGGCCGGCGGGCCACAGCCTGATTTCTTCCATCGACTCGTGGTTCAAATTCGAGACGACTCGTGTTCACCGACCTGTGAATGGAAATCCCTTGACGGCTGGCCGCTGCACCGCACTCCGGCGGGATGTAGGCAAGGTCGGCGCCCTGTTGCTCTGATGATTCAGGAGACTTGCATGGTCTACGTCCAGCCGTATGCTGTCGACTCCGCCGGGCGTGGTCTCTTCGCGGTTCGATACGGCGTCGGACCGACAATGCGGAATCGAGGATGGCGCGGAGTGAAATCTCGTCTCACATGGTCCCGTTCGGCTGCGCTTGTGGCCGCGACAGCCCTGACCGTCGGGCTTGGCTACGGCCTTCCGGCGGTCGCGGATCCGGGTGGCGCGGCAGCCCAGTCGGGTGCGGCGGCCGTCCAGACGGCGAGCTCGGTGCGGGCGGCCACGGTCTCGCGGTGCTCGGGTCCCAACGCCCGTTCGAACAGCGCCAGTACCGCGGCAAACTGGTCTCGGGCACCCGCGGGATCCCCCGCCTCCCCGGTCCAGTGGGCGAGGTTGCGCTGGTCGAGCAACGTGTCCGGATGGTCGGGGCCGAGGACCCGCCGGTGGATCAGGAGCAGGGCGGCGTACTGGTCACGGGCCATCGCGGGGTCTCCCGCCTGACCCACCCAGTAGGCGAAGTTACCCCGGGCGACCAAGGTCGCGGGATGCTCGGGACCCGAGACCCGCTCACGGATCGGCAGTAACTGTGCGTACTGGTCGCGGGCGGCGGCCGGGTCACCCGCCTTGCCGGTCCACCAGGCGAGGTTGGTGCGGACCCACAGCGTGCCGTGATGCTCCGCGCCGGACACCCGCTCATGGACGGTGAGCAGCGCCGAGCACAGGTCGCGCGCGGCCGCGGGATCCCCGGCCTCCCCGATCCAACGGGCGTACTGGTCACGGGATTCGAGAACATCCGGGTGTTCCGGTCCCAGCACCCGTTCCCTGATCGGCAGAAACGCGGCGTAGTGAGCGCACGCGCCCGCCACGTCGCCGGCCTGCCCGGTCCAGAACCCGAGATTCGCCCAGACATACAGGGTCTCCGGATCATCCTCACCCGCGACGCGTCGCCACCGGGGCAGGATGGACAGGCACAGGTCGCGCGCGCCGGGCCAGTCGCCGGCCTGCCCGGTCCAGTCCGCGAGACGGGCCGCGACCAGCAGGGTCTGCCGGTCGTCGGCGCCCAGGGCCCGGTCGCAGACGGGCAGCAACGCCGCGAGCATGTCGCGCGCGCCCCCCGGATCCCCCGCCTCCCCGGTCCAGTTGGCGACGGCGGCACGCGTACGCAGAGCCGCGGGATGCTCGGCGCCCAGCCGTGCCACGGTGTCGTTGTGGACGTCCTCCTGCACGATCTTCGCCGTCCGGTAGTCACCACTGGCGTCGAGATACTCGAGCAGTTTCAGGACGCCGGGACGGTCCGGACGGAACACGATACGTGCGTGGGGGACCAGCATGGCGTAGACAGGCCACGTCCCGGACCGGTGGGGTTCATCCGGCAGTGCGGCCTCCACCAGGGCCACCACCACGCCGCGCAGGACGTCGCGACGTTCCTCGGGCAGCTGACCGGCGATGACTGCCCCGACGAGGCGGTGCAGCTGAATCGTGTTCCCGCTCCGGCGGGCCAGGGAGTAGGCCAGCGCGTCACCGACCACATCGTCGAGGTCGAGCCGGGGATGGGTACCGGCGCACGCCTGCGCCAACGGGCCGTCGAGAAGATCGGGATGGTCATCGAACAGGGCCAACGGGATCGGTTCGGGAGCCAGCAGCGCGCACAGCRTCAGCAGCTGCACGGTGGCCGGGGCGTCGGCCCGCAGCCGTTCCAGAGCCATGGACCAAGCGGTGGCGATGGTGCCGGCATAGAGGGGATCGCCCCCTTTGCCCAGCAGCGTCGTACGCCGGGTACGGAACTTCGCAAGGTAACTGGCCGGATCCGTCCGGGTCGTGGTGAGGTAGCCGGCGGCCTGCGCCAACGCCAGAGGCAGGTCACCCAACTCGGCAGCCAGCGCGTCGGCTACCGCCGCGTTCAGGCCGGGAAGACGGCGGGTCAGGAACGCCACCGCCTCAGCCCGTTCAAACACGTCCAYGTCGACCGCGGCGGCGAGTGCCTCCCAGCCCGGATTCCGGGACGTGATCAGCACATGGCCCGGTCCGCTTGGCAGCCAGTCCCGCAAGGCGACGGGATCCTCGGCGTTGTCGAACACCACCAGCCACCCCACCCGACGGCCCAGGGCTGCGAGCACGATGGCCGCGATGTCGGATACCGCTCCATCGGTCGACAGACCCAGCGGGCCCGCGAGCGCGGCGAACTTCTCGCCGACCAGGAGGGTCTGTTCCGCGTCGATCCACCAGACCAATGTGTACTCGGCGGCGTGCCGATGGGCGTACTCGACGGCCAACTGGGTCTTGCCCACCCCGCCCATGCCGTGCAGGGTGGTCACCGCCACCGGCCCCGACCCCAGCTCGGTGCGGATCTGGTCGAGCTGGGACTGGCGGCCGGTGAAATGCCGGTTGCGACTCGGCACGTTCCACACATCGGGCAGCCGCCCGGGGAACGTCGGCTCCATCCCCGTCGCGGTGACCATCGGTTGGGCGGGCCCGCCGGGAAAGACCGGCTCCACCGCCGGCTTACTCCGCTCCCCACGTGCCGCGGCCACCAGCCGCCCGGCCGCGATGTCCCGGTCGAGGCCGAACAGGTCCACGCTGACCAGCTGACCCAGCAGCCCGGGCCGATCACATTCCTCCACTCGGAACACCAGCAGCTTGCGCGCCCGCCCGGACGGGTCGGCGGCCCAGGCGGCCTGCCACTCCGCCTCCGCGAACGCCGAGGACAGGTACGCCGTCGACAGCACCGCGATCGTGCGGGCCGCGACCTGTGCCGCCTGATGCATCTCGGTGACGAAATGACTACCCGCGTTGAAGTCCCAGGTCTGGATCCGCACCCGGTAGCCGGCGTCCTCCAACACCCAGGCGATCCACTCCGCCCATCCCTGATCGGCCCCGGTGTAGGAGACGAAGAAATCCACCCCCGACGATGGCGACCTTGCCGCACCCTGCACCGCGCCGCCGCCTGACGCCGGGACCCTCGTGCCCATAGCCGCACAGCCTGCCACAGTAGCCACGGATCGTCACAACCCAGGCGCGTACCGGACAGCCGAACGGGCTGACACCCGGGGTGTGTAAGAACAACGGTGTAACCCCGATCAAGGAGTGACACCTGATGACGATCACCACAGACGCAGCGGACACTGCTGTGGTGTCCCTGGAGGAGTCGGCCGCTGGACGGCCCCGCGCGTCGAAGGCGAAGGCTGCGCCAGCGGGGATCGATCCCGCGTTGGTCGCGCAGCTGGTGACCCAGGCCCGTGAGCAGGGGGTGCGGCTGTCCGGCGAGGGTGGCCTGCTCCAGCAGCTGACGAAGGTCGTGCTGGAGTCCGCCCTCGAGGGCGAGATCACCGGGCGGCCTCGTGAGTGCCGGCCGTCAGGGCAGCGTCCGGAAGGACGCTTCCGGCAGGTGGTTCTTCGTCGTCGACATCACCGCAGCGGGTGGGCCGCGTCGRCAGGCGAGACGGCGTGGGTTCGCGACCAAGAAGGCGGCACAGGCGGCGCTGACGGGGTTTCTCGGCAAGCTCGCGGCCGGCACGTACGTCGAGCCGTCCCGGCTGACCGTTCGGGAGTTCATCGAGACGCGCTGGCTCCCGGCAGTGGAAGGTGAGCTGCGGCCGTCGACCCTGGCGTCATGCCGGCGGAACCTGCGGCTGCATGTCCTGTCCCGGCTCGGCGGGGTGCGGCTCCAGCTCCTTGACACGGCTACCCTGCAAGCCCTCTAGGCCGAGTTGCTCCGGGCTGGCCGGGCTGACCATGCCCGGGGGCACGGACTGTCGCCGCGGACCGTGCTCTACATCCACACGATCCTTCGGGATGCGCTGAAGACGGCAGTCGAATGGGACCTGATCCCACGCAACCCGGCGGACCGGACCAAGCCGCCGCAGCGGAAGGCCCAGGCCGAGCGGCACACGAAGATCCGCACCTGGACGAACGCCGAACTCCGGACCTTCCTCGACGCCACCCGCGACGAACCGACCTACGCCCAGCGCCTCACCTCGCCACCACCGGCGTGCGGCGAGGTGAGGCGCTGGGGCTCGCCTGGTCGGCGGTGGATCTGGACGCGGGGCGCATCTCGATCCGCCGGACGCTCGTCAACGTCACCACGTCTGACACCGGCCGGGTGCCGGTGTTCAGCGACCCGAAGACCGTACGCGGCACGCGGGTCATCGCCCTGGACACGGCCACCGTAACGGCGCTGCGTGACCTGCGCGAGAGCAAGCTGAAGGAGCTGGCGTTGCTCGGCAGGGAGCCAGAGGCCGATCTTGTCTTCACCCACTGGGACGGCCGGGCCATGCACCCGGAACGGAACTCCCGCGCGTTCCTCCGGCGGGTGAGGCGCCTCGGCCTGCCGGTCATCCGGCTGCACAACCTGCGGCACACCTGGGCAACCCTCGCGCTCGCGAGCAACGTGCATCCCAAGGTCGTCTCCGAGCGGCTGGGGCACGCCAGCATCACGATCACCTGGAGATCTACAGCCACGTTCTGCCCGGCATGCACTCCGATGCCGCGGAAGTCGTCGCCGGGCTCATCCTCGGCACTGGCGGGCAGGCCGACGAGGACCAGGCGGACCGGCCCGACGGCGGTGGCGACGCGACCGACTCGGACGACTCCGATGGCCTGGGTGATGACGATGCGGAACCGGGTGCGCCTGCGTCAGACTGCCCGGCCACCGGCCCGCGGACTCCTCGTCCGTCCACTTCGGTCACGGCCCGGTCGTGACCAATCTGTGACCAAACGGGCCCAAACGATCAGAGGAGGAACGGTGGGCGAGCATCTGACCTGCGAGAACGCTGCCGTTCAACGGGTGCGGGAGGGGGGACTTGAACCCCCACGCCCGAAGGCGGCAGATCCTAAGTCTGCTGCGTCTGCCATTCCGCCACTCCCGCGTCACCTCCAGAGTAGCGATCGCCTCACCTGGGGGGCGCTCCGCCTCCCGCCGGGTTATGCCCCGCATCCTCACCAGGACCGCGGACAACCGCGGACAACAGTGGACAACCGCGGACAACAGTGGGCAGCCGTGGACGACCGTGGGCAGCCGCGGGTAGCCATGGAGGCTGCCCCAGTCCGGCCACGAACCTTCGTAGTGAGCCATTCACGAGGTTTACCGGTATCGGCCGGGTTTGGTGGACGCCAGGGCGGACAGATATCGACAGTCCAGAGGGCTMACGCCGCCGGTCGCCGAGGCTCGTCCCGCGGTCGTCGGGACGACAACCGTGAGAGGGCCGTTGTCGTCAGCCTGACTCGCACGGCTATCCGACCGGCGGCAGGGTTGTTTCGCGCCGGTTTGGCCAGGACGACTGGGAGACGATTCATATGACCCTCACCGAGGTCCCGCGCTCCGCCCCCGCCGATGTTCCGCCCACCGGCGAGGCACCGGCACAGGTCGAGAGCCCGCCGGCCAAGATCAGGGCCAAGATCAGGGCCGAGGCCAACGTCAGKGCCGGGAACGAGACCGGGAACGAGGCCCAACGGCTGGTCGGCCCCGGCCCCCGCCACGCCGCCCAGCGTGCCCTCCTCGAACGGAACCGGGCGTTGAAGCTCATCGACACCGGTCGGGCGACGACCGCGGCCGTCTGCGCGGTCCGTGACACGGGCCTGCGGGTGAACGGCAGGCCGGTCGCCGAGGTTCATCTGCTCATCGAACGCCCCGGCGCGTGGGGCAACGTGTATCCGGTGGTGCGCAGCACGGTCCTTCCCGACCCGGACGTCGACCTGAGCGAGGCGGCGACGGCTTCGTCGGGCCGCCCGCGTCGTATCCCCGTGCTGGTCGATCCGCACCGTCCGGAGAACGTGCTGCTGGGCTGGGATCTGCGGCCGGCGAGCTGACGAAGCCGTCAACGAAGCGGCCGACGAAGCCTGCGGGATGGGTCGGCCAGGCGCCTCAGGGACGGTCCCGGTCAGGCGGCTGCGAGGCCCAGGTCGCGCAGCAGCTTGGCGACATGACCGGTCGCGCGGACGTTGTACTGCGCCACCTCGATCGTGCCGTCCGTGCCGATCACGAACGTCGAGCGGATCACGCCGATGGTCTTCTTCCCGTACATTGTCTTCTCGCCGAAGGCGCCGTACGCGGCGAGCACCTTCCGCTCCGGGTCGGAAAGCAGCGGGAACGTCAGGGCTTCCGCGTCGCGGAACTTCACCAGCTTGGCGGGCTTGTCGGGAGAGATCCCGAGCACGTCGATGCCGGCGTTGTCGAGCTGGGCGAGRCTGTCCCGGAAGTCGCAGGCCTGCTTCGTGCACCCCGGGGTCGACGCGGCCGGATAGAAGTAGACGACGACCCGCCGTCCCCGGTAGGACGCCAGGGACACCTCGTTCCCCTCGGAGTCGGGCAGGGTGAAGTCGGGTGCGATGTCGCCGGGGACCAGACGGGCGGCGTTGGCGGTCTCAGTCATGGCCCGAAAAGTAGCCGTGGCCCGCGCGGGACGGCAAACCCCCGGCGGACAGATCCCCAACGTGGCGAGGTTCGGGGGACCTGGGCACGGTCTGTGCACCGTGGACCRTGCCCAGGTCCCCCATCTGCTCAGGCTGCCCTGCTCAGGAGCCCGGTCAGGCTGCCGCGTCGACCGCCGCGCGGAAGCCCTCCGGGGTGAGCTGCTCCCCGGACAGCCGCTTGCCGTTGACGAAGACGGTCGGCGTGCCGGTGACGCCGGCCTTCGATGCGTCCTCGTCAACCTTGGCGACGTACCCGTCGTAGGTCCCCTCGTTGACCGCTTTCCGGTACGCCTGCGAGGTCAGCCCCGCTTTCGCTCCGAGCGTGATGAGCGTGTCGTTGGTGAARCCGCCGGTGCGCTCCTCGGGCTGGTTCGCGTACAGCACATCGTGCAACTGCCGGAACCTGCCCTCGTTGGCGGCTGCCGCCGCCGCGTTCGCTGCCCGCTTCGACTCCGGCCCGATGAACGACATCATGTGGTAATCGATCTTGATTTTGCCGTCGTCAAGGAGCTTGCCGATGGTCGGCCCGGTTGTCTTCTCCAGCGTCCCGCAGATGGGGCACTGGAAATCCTCGTACAGGTCGACGGTGACCGGTGCGGACGCCTTGCCGACGACGATGCCGTGATCGGTGCCGGTGGCGCTCGCTGGCAGGACCACCGGCTTCGACTCCTCGCGGGAGTTCTGGACGGCGAAGCCAATCACGCCGACCAGGACGAGAACGGCCAGCACCACGCCGGTGATGATGCCGCGCCGCCGTCGCCGTTCCCGCGCTGCCGCCGCGGCCCGCGCCGCCGCGGCTTTGGCCCGTCGCTCCTGTCCGCTGACCGTCTTGCCTCCACTTGCCGGGGGGGTCGCGTCGGGCCTTGCGCCGCCGCCAGGGGCCCTACCGCCGGTCGTCAACGGTGCCTTCTTCGACTTCGCAGCCATCAGCGGTACTCCCGGAAAGATCGTTCACTGGTTGGTCGAGGAGACGGTCCACCGCCAGGTAGCCGCTCGGCCGCCAGGCCAGCAGCCCGGCGGCGGCGAGCAGCAGGCTGTCGCGGATCAGCTCGGAGGTGTAGTGCGTCGGGGCGTCGGCAGTGAGATCACCCCCAGAGGAGAAGCAGCCGCAGTCGATCCGCAGCCCCCGGGTGGCGGCCGACGCGATCGCTGCGATGTAGACGGCGAACATCACCGCGGACACGACGGCGGACAGCCGCACGGCGAGCCCCACGACGAGCAGCATCCCCAAGGCGATCTCCAGGAACGGGACGCCGTACGCGATCGGCTGCACGAGGGCATCGGGCAGGATGCGGAACGCCCVCACGGAGCGCACCATCCCGTCCGGGTCGTTGACCTTCAACAGCCCGGCGACCAGCCAGACCACGCCGAGGCCGAGGCGCAACACTGTGGAGACGGCGCGACTGGCCGGCTGCATGGGGGTGACAAGGCTGTAGGTGATCGGATTCAAGACCGTGCTTCTTCTGATCCGGACCGCTCGGCGGTCAGTTTGGGCAGGTCGTCGATGTATTCCTGGACGCTGGTCCCCGCCAGGTACAGCGCGCGGATCCTGTCATCCCGAGAGAAGACGATGACCTGGGCGCCATGGGTGACCAGAACGGAGCCGTCGGCCTGGACCTCCGGTTTCTCCAGGGGAACGCCCAAGGCCTCGGCCTCGGTACGGATCCGGTCGAACGGGCCGCGGACGCCGATGAAGGTTGCGTTGAACTGTTTAAGCCAACGGCTGAGGACTGCCCCCGTATCCCGATCAGGGTCGGTCGTCACGAAGACGACCGTCACCTGGTCACGCACGTCCGGTTTCACCTCGCCGAGTGCCGACGCGAGGTCCGCCATCGTGGTCGGGCAGACGTCCGGACAGTGGGTGTAGCCGAAGAACAGCATGGTGATCTTCCCCTGCGTGCGTGTGCGCAGGTCGAAGGGACGGCCGTCGGCGTCGGTGAGGTTGAGGGCCGGCTTGGCCAGCCGCCTGGCCGGGACGGTGCCGTGCAGGCTGCCGTCGCCGCCGTTGCCCACATCGACGATCTTCACTCCGGTGTCGGTTCCCGAGCCGGCGCAGGCGGTGAGCAGCGCCATCGAGGAAGCGACCAGGACCGTGGCAATGGTTCCGGCCAGCGCCGGACGGCGCCGCCGGGAGCGCGACGGGGGGAACTGTCCAGGCGGGGAACCGGCGTCGTGACGGGAACCCGTGTCGTGACGAGGATGGTGGACTGGGGACATGACGCTCCAGGGCAGGGCCGGGCAGGACGGATCGGGGCCACGGAAAACGTGTCCGCCTGACTGCGGCAGGTGCTGACGGTGGGAGTCGCCCGGGGCGACTCCCACCCGGGCCAGAGCACCGCTGGCCGTCGCGCACAGCGTTCAGCGTAATGTCCCGCCGGACGGATTCCGGTGTGCGGTTGCTTCCGCCTGTGGCGCCAGCTGCGCGGTGTCTGCGGCGCCAGCTGCGCGGTACGGAGACCGGGACCGGACGGGGCGAGACGCCGCGCGTCAGGGCGCCCGCGTGACGTGTCGCGCCACTGGCGGTTTGGTCTCGCCGGGCGGTGATGTGTCTGGCACGATCGTTGCAGGCCGGTCGCACCCGACGGAGATGTCCGTGGCGTCCATCGACGCCGATCGACGCCAGCCGCGGGAGCGCGTCCGCCATTCGCAACGGACGAGAGGGCGACATCGGTGCCGCAGGACCCGGCCGTGATCCAGCAACAGATCGAAGAGACCCGCGCCGAACTGGCGGAGACGATCGATTCCATCACGGAGATCGTCAGCCCGCGCCGCGTCGCCGAGCGGGCCCAGATGCAGCTGCGGGTGAAGACCGCCGAACTGCGCCACAGGTACGGTCCGGCCCTCGGGATCGGCCCGGGGCCGGCGCTTCCCGAACTGGAGGCCGGCGTCGGAGCCGATGGCGTGGACCGGCGGGGGGATGCGGGCACGCTGACCGGGGGTGCGCTGGACGGCAGGGCGGTGCCCGGCCCCTCTGGCGGCGCCACCGTGGTCCGGGTGGTGCGCTGGGAGCGGGTCGTTCTCGTGGGTGGAGGTGTGCTGCTCCTGGTGGGTGGGATCCGTCATCGCCGTCGTCGCCGGTCGTCCCGGCGCGGGTGAGCGGCCCGCCCGCCCGCCTGGGCCGCTCCCGGGCCGGTCGCGCCGACTCCCTGCCCCCGCCTACAGGTCGCCGGTGCGGCGCAGCCAGGCCAGCATGAGGATCCCCGGCAGCACCGGCAGCCAGAAGCTGATCAGGCGGTAGACGAGGACCGCGGTGAACATGGACGCCGCCGTACCGCCCGCGGCCGCGAGCCCGAAGGCCAGTGCCGGTTCGATCGCGCCGATGCCGCCGGCTGTCGGCGCCGCGCCGGCTACCATCGAGCCGATGAGGTAGACCGCGGCAACGGACAGCAACGTCATGCTGGTGCCGAATGCCCAGACCGTGCAGGCGAGCGCGAGGATCTGGAAGAAGCGTGTCCCTGTTTGGGACAGCAGCAGCAGCAGAGCCCGGCACGGGGAACGGGCGAGGATCTTCAGATGGGTGTCGAAGGCCCGCACCGCCGGCCGGGCCTTCGACCGGATCCGTGGATGGGCCACGGTGCCCGTCACGAGCGCGCAGACCGCCCCACAGCCGAGCACGAACGGCCCCGGCCCGAGCCCCTGGACAGTGGACCGCAGCGGGTTGGCCACGGCAGCCCCGATGCCCGAGTCGCTGAGGGTGCCGGCGACCAGGACGATGCCCCCGAGGTGCGCCACCCCGCCGGCCACCTTGATCGACGTGATGGCCGCCAGGGCCGCGGGACGCGTCATCCCGCGCCGTTCCAGGAAACGCAGATGGATCGCGATGGCCCCGAGACCCGCGGGCACGATCCGGTTCGCCGCCGCTGCCGCGACCTGCAGGCCGGTCACGGTGCGTAGCTCGATCCGCAGGCCGCTGGCCGCCCGCGTGGACAGGCCGTTGGCGAAGTAGAACAGGACCGAGGAGAGCGCGCAGATGACGAGCCAGTGCCAGCGGGGCGTGGGAACGCCGGCCAGCCGTGAGGCCATGTCGCCGCGGAAGCGCACGGCCAGGATGGTGAGGGGCACGGCGAGCACGCCGGCGAGCAGGACGTTGCGCCGCCGGGACCGGGACGATCGAACCGGTCCGAGACGGAGCGCGAGCGGTTCGGCGAAGACGTGGACGTCACCGGCCGGGGATGCGACGAGCTCGCCCCTCGGTGTCGTTGTAGAGCTCGGTGTCGTTGCAGCCACGTCGTCGGAGTTGTCGTCCGGGTGGGCACCGGGGCGTCGTAGTAGCTGCCGGGTCAGCACCACCGGCGGTGGAAGCGGGGGCGCGGGCGCGGCGGCGCTCTCGGCGCTGACAGCGCCGAGCAGGACCGGAGTCTCGATGACTACCCCCGTAGGATCGACAGGCGCGATCACGGTCGTGATGCAGAGGAGACGTACGTCACGGTACGCGGCTTGACGGTATGCGGCTTGGCTGAACAGCAGCTGAAGCAGTCTCATTGCCAACCTGGYCACCGGAAGTCGCGCGACGACGCTTCGGGAGGAATCGGTCGGCGGCCCTGGTCAGGAGCCRCAGACCGCCTCGATCGGATCCTGTTGGCGTGGCAGGTCGAACCAGACCTGCTTGCCTGACCCCCGGGTGTCCGGTACCTCGACGACACCCCACTGCATTGCCAGCGCGGCGACCAGATGCAGGCCCCGGCCCGACTCGTCGTCGTCGTGGGCGGGCTTCAGCACCGGCCACAGCGAGCTTCCGTCGTCGACCGCGATGCGGATCCGGTCGTCGCGCAGGGACAGTGTGAGGCACAGGGCGGCGCGGGCGCCGACGAAGCGCACCGCGTTCGTCACGACCTCACTGACGAGTAGCTGCGCGACCTCGACGGTCTCCGGGCGGCCCCAAGCGGCGAGCAGCTCGGTGACCAGCCGGCGGGCTCGGCTGGCGRCGCGGGGATCGGCGGGCAGGTCGAAGCGTGCGCTGAGAGCTTCGGCCACGYCTCACCTTCCGGGGGGTTGTCAGTCACGGTCGTCGTTCCGGTGCGGGGGTCTGCCGCGTCGCGTTACTGCCACCATGACCGCCCCCCCAAACCTGACCCTCTGTGGTCGTCGAGCCGGGCAACGGCCACGCGACGCATCTGGATACCGCGACCGGGACGTCCGGGCGACGCGACGCGCCGAGGACGGCATCGGCGCTTCCCTCGCCGGGGTGCCGGGCCGGGGTGGCAGGCCGTCCCAGCGGGGCGGGTCGGCCTGCCCCGCTGGGACGGCCGGGCGGGTGACCACGTCGGGGATGGCGTCAGATGACGTCGATGCCGTCCAGCACCGACTCGCGGCGAGCCATCCAGGCCCGCGTGACCTCGTCGACCGCGGTCTGGTCGATGCGGGCCGCCGCCGCCGACAGATCGCTGCGGGGGGACGGCACCATGTCCGCATCCGCATCCGCTCGCGCGGCTGTTCGCGGCATGGCAGCCCGACCGGGGTGTGACGAGTTCGGCGGGTCGATCCCAGGTTGCGCGTACCGGCTACCGGAGCCATGCGGTACACCACCGGTTCCGTCCGGGGCGCGCCCGTCGGGCGGGGTCGGGTTCCGATCGAAGGCCGGCCCGGGGTGGTCGGGACGGCCGATGGGCCGTGGGCCGGGCTGGTCCCTCGTCGGCTGCCCACCCGGTTCCGCGCGCCGCTGCGGTGCTCGGGGACGGTCTGCCCAGGCTCTCGCCCCGTTCCCCGCGGGGCGTCCCGGGGACTCGGCCGGGCCCGGCCGTCCGCGGTCGGGCTGTCCGCGGTGTGTGGATCCCGGCTGCATGGATCCCGACCGGGTGGATTCCGGCGGCGTCGGCCCCGGCTGGGGTGATGGCCGGCCCTGGTGGCGTCCGGGCCCCGGCAGCGCGGGACCGGGGTCCGACGGGCCGCCTGGCCCGGTTCCGGTGCCGGTCATCGAGCGCGGCGTCTCGACCCTGGCCGTGGCCATCTCGACCGGACCGGAGATCGAGGGAGCGGGCCGGGATGACGGCACGACGACATCGTCCCGGGCCACCGACGGGTTTACGGCCGGCGGGTAGCCGTCCGCGGCGGACCGGTCCCGGTCCGTGGGGTACCCGCCCGTCGGATACCGGTCCGAGGAGTATCCGTTGGGAGCATGTTGCCGCCCGCCGGGCAGTCGTGGCCGGGCACCGGTTGGCCGCGGAGCACCCCGCTGGGCGGGATGGGCAGCCGGGGGCGGGTAGCCCGAACGGTCGGAGTATCCGCCGGACGGCGGGTGGTCGGAGTCTGCCGGGGACCCCATGGGCAGGTGGGCAGCCGCCCCGGGCATCGGCTCGGGGAACTGTCCAGGAACCGGGACAGGCGGCCTGACCGGTGACTGTGGTGGCGGGGGTGACTGTGGTGGCGGGGGTGACTGTGGTGGCGGGGGTGACTGCGGTGCGGGCGGTCTGGCCGCGGGGCGAGCCGGAGGGAACATCCTGGCCTCGTCAACCGCCCGGCTGTCCGGTGCGGCGCCCGGCGACATGCCGGTGATCGCGATGATCGACGCGCAGGGCCAGAGACGGTCGCAGCTCAGGCAGAGGTCGAACTCATTCGGCTGATGAAGGTCGATGAGGGTGATCAGCGAGTGAATATGCTCGACGATCTTCGGGCCGACCAGGACCGGCCCACGGGCGATGACGTCGAGCTCCGAGCGCAGTCGCCCGTGATACTGCTCGACGTCAGCAAGGCGCGGATCCTCCATCACCGGCAGCATGCACCATAGCGGGCCAGCGGGCACGAAGGGTGTAGCCCGTTCGGGTTCACCGTCACCGCTGACTCACGTTCCGTTTCTGACTCGCGGTGCCAGACGCCGCTGATGGTTCCCTCTCCCTTACGTGCGGTGAGGGCGGGAAGTGGGTTCGCCGGGACGGGCCGCATGGTCATGCCGAGCCGGAGTCCGGACGGCGTGGCCGCGGGGAGGCGCTGATCGCAGATCAGGACCGGTCCGGCCGGACCTCGTCCGTGCGGCGGACCTGCCGCATCAGACCCTCCTGAAGCCTGGCGAACTCCTCGATGTAGGGACTTTCGACCTGCCCGGGGGCACCTCCGGGCTCCTTGCCCGGCGCGGACCGGTCGAACGGCTCGAAACCCGCGAACTGCCCGCCGGCACCCGGCGGCATGCGGTCGGGCTGGCCGTCGAACGCGGGATAGTGCCCACCCCCCGCCGCCTGAGCGCCCCGCTCGGCGGGTCCGTCGTACCCGGGTCCGTAGGAGGACGGCAGGCCGTTGCTGCTCTGCGGGACCGCACGGTCCGCGGCGTTGTCGAACGCCGGGTAGTGGGCACCGTTGGCCGAGGCCGCGCGGTCGGTGGGACCGTCGTAGGCGAACCCCGAGCCGTTGGGACTGCCGGCCCCGGGGCTGATCGAGAGCGGGGCGCCGCGCATGCTGTCGCCGGAGGTGTCCGGCTGCTCCGTGGAGAGGAACCCCTCGGATGCCGGGTAGATGCGGGCCGACAGGCTGACCGACATCGGGTCACTGCCGTAGGTGATGACGTCAACCTGGTCCTCCGCGCTGATGCCGCCGCTGCGGGCGAGATCGACGAAGCGGAACAGATCGGCCCACCGTAGCCCATCGAGGTCGACGCTGATACGCAGTGCCATGATCGTGCCCCATCCCTGAGGTTCGTTACGTGCCGACGGTTACCTGGGCGCCAACGGACGATCGAGGGGTGACCGGCTCGCCCCCGTCAGCGCCAGCCCGGGCGGCGATGGGCGGCAGCTTATACC